>JBDTBX010000114.1:0-3566 GCA_039923915.1 Nostocoides sp.
CATGTGGCCCGTCGCTGACTTGGTTGATCCAATCGCCATGGTCGTCTTGCCCCGGCCAAAGACCTTGTCCAAGGCGGCCAGTTCGGCGGCATCGCCGACCGGTGTCGAGGTGGCATGGGCGTTGACATAGCTGATCGCGCCGGTGTCGAGCTTGGCCATGGCGAGCGCAATTTCCATCGCTCGGGCGGCCTCGCGGCCATCGGGCCATCCGGCCGTGACGTGATGAGCATCCGTGGTGGTGCCGTACCCCGACAGAACGGCTAGCGGACGTGCGCCGCGCCGCTGGGCATGGCTGAGGCGCTCGATAACCAGCATCGCGGCTCCCTCGGAAAGTACAAAACCGTCGTGATCGATATCGAAGGGGCGCGACGCCCGCTGAGGTTCGTCGTTGAAGTTGAAGGAAAGCGCTTTGGCCGCGGTAAAACCGCCGATGGCTACGGGTTCGACGCAGGCATCGGTGCCGCCGCATAGAGCTATGTCGGCCTCGCCGCTACGGATCAAGCGCAGGGCGTCACCAATCGCTTGCGCGGACGCAGCGCAAGCGGTGACCGGAGCACCGGTCGGCCCGTGGAAGCCGAAACGGATGGAGATTTGTCCGGCGGGAAGGTTTGGCAAAAACGACGGCACCACGAATGGCGAAAGGCGGCGCACCCCTGCGGTGCGGATAGTCTCCGCCGCACCGGTGATTGCGGGAACGCCACCCACCCCGGTGCCGACCACCGTGGCGGTGCGGATCCTGTCCTCGGTACTTTCGGGATTCCAGCCCGCCTGGTTCAAGGCCTCTTGCGCCGCCGCCATCGCGTAATGAATGAACAAATCGGTGCGGCGCAATTCACGCAGATCCATCGCTGTTTCCGGATCAAAACCTTCGAGGTCTTCCGTTATGCCTGGCACAATCCCCGCGATTCGGCATTTCCACCCTTCCGTGTCGAAACGGGTGTTGGCTCTGATGCCGGATTGTCCGGCGACAAGCCTTTTCCAGGTGGTGGCAACGCTGGCGCCGAGCGGAGAGACCGCGCCAAGTCCGGTTATAACGATAGGGTCATTCATCGACTGCGCTCATGTGTATATACACACCATATTACACAGGGGCAGATTTAGGCAATCACGGTAAGCGAGTTACTCCCGTGCCAGACGTCTTGCGACTCGCAGGTAGGTCTCCGCATCGTGATCGGAGAGACCGTCCCAGAGCGCGGACTGGGCTCGCTGCCATTCCGGCCGAAGGCGCTCCAGTACGTTGTTTCCCGGCTCGGTCAGCTCACAAAGGCGAGCGTTGTTGACCGGCCCCGATATCCGCCGCACCAGCCCTTTGCGTTCGAGAAGGTCGAGGTTCCGGGTCAGGCTCGTTCGATCCAGCAGTATCCGCTGCGCCAACGCCGCAACCGGCTCGCCCGGATGGGCGCGGATCGCGGCGAGGAGCCAGAATTGCTGAACCGTAACGCCGAAGGGTTTCAGTTGCGCATCATAGAGTCGCAGCCGCGTGCGGGCGGCCGCAATGGTGTTCAGAATGAGGCAATTTGAGAGGTCGTCAGGCAAGGACATGGCGGGCATTACCATAACTCACTGGCCGGGGTTCTGGGCACGCAGGCAAGCGGCACTTGCAGCCATTTGAGTTGTGGCCATACCAGTGTGAGAGCTCGCCGCGCTCAGTTAAACATATGGTGAAGTGGCACGGCGAGACGGCTGCAACGCGGGAGAACTGAATCTGACGTCGTTTCGTAGACCCCGCTTCGCGTTAGAGGTCACTAGCATTACGACTCGGTCAGTGGATTTGAAGCGGGCGTATCGCCGAGGTTGTATTTCATGATGGCGCCGTGAGGTCCGCTGCGATCGCGCTCCAGCCCGTAGACTTCACCCTCCGGGCCGCGGCGTTGGGCGAGGATCAACTCAATGGCTTCGCGGTCCTGCACATCAAGCTTCAGTGTGCCCAGTCCCATAGTGTCTTCCAGGTGACCGGCATGGCTTGCACCCACGATCACGCCGGCGACCAGCGGCAGCTCCAGCACGTAACGTGAAGCAACGTTCGCGATGCTGGCACCGTGGCGATCGGCCACCCGCTTGAGCGTTTGGAGCAGGCTTTGGAACAACGCCCAGCCACCGAATTCGTCGATGATGAGTTTGTATTTCACGCGTGATCGGTTGGTCAGCACACTGGTGGGCTCGGCCTTGCCGAGCCAGGTTTCGCTGAGGAAGCCGCCGGCGAGCGTGCCGTAACAGAGAAACTTGGTTCCCAGCTGTCGGCAGGTGTCGGTCAGGCGTCCGGCAGGGCGATGATCCAGTAGCGAGTACTGGACTTGCAACGTGGAAAAGGTGACGCCGGCGTCAGCTATTTGCTGCACATGGCTGGCGTCGAAATTGGTGCCACTGATCAGATGGATCTTGCCCTCGGCCTGCAGGTCGCGCAAATACAGCGCGGTATCTACATAGCGCGGTTGGGCGTAATCCCACCAGTGAAACTGCACGAGGTCCAGCCGTTCCATCCGCAGGCGCTGCAGCGACCGATCGATGATGCGGCGCACGTCGTGCGCCGTGATGGTTGGCAGTAGATCGATGTCCGGCACGAACTTGGTGTGGACCTTGAGCCGGTCCAGCGCGTGCGGGCCACGGCTCTTCAACATGGCGGCGCGGAAGTCGCCAATCATTTCCTCGACGCCAGTGTAGATATCGGCGCAATCGAACGTGGTGATTCCGGCATCGTAAAATGCCGCGAGATCCTGAGTCACCCGCGAGCGCTCGACGTCGCCGTGTCCGCCGGCCAGTTGCCAGCCGCCGCGGATGATCCGCGAGATGACATAGCCGGGCTTGATTTCACAGGTTTCTGACAGCGTCATGGTGCGGGCGTCCTTACGGCAGTGACCTCATCGTGGTGAAAGCGCCGGCGGCCGAGCCGGGTGATGCGCAGGCGCGATGGACAGCCGGGATCGGGGCAGGCCACTTCGGCATCGGTGCTCATCCAGTCGTTCGCATCCGTCACCCGCTGCTTTGCGGCCAGCAACGGCAGCACCGCGGCGAGTGAATAAATCGAAAAACCCTGCCCGTCGGGAAGATGCAGCAATTCACCGTGCAATTCGAAACTGTCGCCCACCGTGGCGGAGCAATACAGCTTCGCCCCGGGTGGGGCAACCACTTCCACCTTGAGGTCGTACAGCTCGAAAGCGCCATCGTCAGAGTGTTGCATCAGGATCTCCGTGTGCGGATGGCGGCTACCAGCACCAGCGCTGCCACCAGGTAAGAAACGACGACTGTGAAGCTGATCGCGGGGCCAAGCCCGGCCGCGGACCCGAACACATGGTCGCCAGCCAGTGCAACGGCTGTCGGGCCAAAGCCGGCGCCCAGCGCCACGTTGAGAAAGAAGCTGATCGCCATGGCCCGGCCGCGCATGCGGTTGGGCGTGGCGTCGAGGATCGCGGAGAGGCCGGACGCGGTGACCACGGCCGAGAGCGCGAAATAAATGGGTACGGCAAACATGACGCCGGCCGCGCTGTGGCTGTTGATCATGACGGCGGCCGGCAAGGTGGCCACCACGGCCAGGCAACACAGTTCGATCTTGCCGTTGGGTCCGCGCC
>JBDTBX010000115.1:0-2597 GCA_039923915.1 Nostocoides sp.
CGCAGTCCCCGACCGGAGCAGCCACGTGACGGCGACTCCGTCAGCCGTTCAGGCGTCGACCGGCGTCGCCACCGATGGGACCCAGCTGTTCATGGGCCCCCTGCCCTACGTGCTCGCCAACCTGCCCATCGTCGACGTGGGCATTCCCGGGCAGGTCGAGTGGGACCCCCGGGATCCCCCGCAACCCTTGACCCAGGTCGTGGCCGCCCGCGCGGGTCCCTCCGGACGAGCCGGCCTGCGGATCCTGTATGCCGTGCTGTCGGCGCGTGCGATCGACCGGTGGGCCCCCGTCGTCCTGGTCCGGGACGACCGCGACGGCAGCGTTGACTACGTGTCGCCCGGCGTCACCCTCGACTCCATCGGCACGGTGTTCGGCGAACCCAGCGCGCCGCTCACGGCTCGCGCCATCGACCCCACGGGAACGGTGGTGATGTTCATCCAACCGCACGCGGTCGTAGTCGTCGACGTGACCAGTGGGCTCACCCGAACGGCACCGCTACCCGCTGACGTGGACCGGGCTGGTGGCCCGATCGTGGACGGCGGTTTCACCGACGCGGGCCGAATCATCGTGCGAACTGCCAACACGGCCTGGTCGGTGGACTCCTCGACGCTTGCATGGGCACCCGTGGCCAAAGGTGCCGGGCCGGAGGACACCCGGGTCGACACGACGGGAGGGTCGTCGCGCATCCTCGCCGCCGACGCCGAGGGCGCGCCCCACTTCGTGACCACCGTCCACTTTCCGATGGCGCTCGGTTGGGGCGAGTCGGTGGCCACGCCCGAGTGGATCGCGACGGGCGGGGTGGTCGACGAGGCCGCCGTCCCCGAGAGGTTCCGGGTCCCCAACGCCCTCTTCCTCGTCTCCCGCAGCGATCCGACCGTGCGCCGGGCCCTGGTCCTCGGCGCCAACGCGGCCGGCGGCATCAGCGGCGGTATCCGGGCCATCGGAGTCGCGGGTCAGATCGTCCTCTTCCAGTACTCCGTGGAAGGACGGACGTGGGTCCTCGGCGTGGATCCCACGACCGGCCTCGTGAGCCGCGTGGCGGAGGTATGGTCTCCGGTCTCCGGGGTCGGGTCGCCCAACCAGGTCATCGCCCTGTCCCCGTGGGCCATCTCGCACCGTTCGATGAGCTAGCTGAATCAGCGCGCGCTCGGATCCGGACACGAGCAGCACCTCGCCGTCGGATGTCAAACGCCCAACGCGTGAGGCTCCGCCCGGCCTTCGCGTCAACCCGGGCGACTCGGCCATATCGGTGCCAATCCGCTTCTCGCTCCGCTCCGAACAACTCCCATCCACCTGCGGCACACGCGGTCGCCCGGAGATGGATCTGACCCAGCGGTCGCAAGCGACAAAGGAGTTGCCATGAACAAACATGCACAGAGGCGACGCGGGCTGTTGCGTCCGCTCGGCGCCGTCCTCGCAGGGCTGGCCCTGGCGGTGGGCGGTGTGGCCGGAGCGGCGTTCGCCTCCGGGTCGACGACCAAACCGGTCTCCAAGGCCACCACCCCGGCATGGGTGAACGGCAAGACCGTCACCATCCAGTACGCGCAGAACTTCTTCTGCGACACCAGCGTCGCCTCGTCCTCGACATCGGGCTGCGAAGTCGGAACACCTGCCAACAAGGGGCCGGTGGCCAACGCCGACCGGTCCATCCTCTACGTCCTGACGCCACTGTTCGCCAACCCGAGCCCGGCGCCCCTGTGCGCCGTCGCCAGCTGCCCCAACCACCCACTCGACGTCGACCTCTCCCGCATCGCCGGGGCCCTCGGCGCCAGCCCGGACGCGGTGGCCGACGTGGCACTGCCCGCGCACAGTCACATCCTGGACGGCCCGGCCGGCGGCTGGTGGGGCGTGGACGTCGTGGCGGTGACCAACCAGGAAGCGTGGGCCAAGCTCGCGGCTGACAAGTCCGAAGCGTCGATGAACGCCCTCATCAACACCCCCGGAAGCGGTGTGCTCGGTCCCATCCCGACCAACCTGTACCTCTTCTTCAACGTGGTGGGCCACCACTGAGGCCGCACTGGGCGGGGACAGTGATGTCCCCGCCCAGGTCGGTTGTGGCACAAGGAGATCAGACAATGACCAGCATCGCTACGGTCGTCCCCGACCGCACTGTCCAGGGCCGCCCATCGGCCCGCCTCGTTCCCGTCGGCGTGCTCACGCCGGCCCTCGCCCTGGCTGCGGTCGTCGTCGCGGCAACGGGTGCCCTGCTCCCATGGGTCACCGTCCTGCACGGGTTCCAACCCATCGACGGGCTCCGGCTCGGTGGTGGCGACCTGGCCGGTCTTGCCGTCGTCGGTGCCGTCGCCCTGTACGCCGCCCACCGACACGGGTTCCGGTCCGGTCGCTTCATCGCGCTGGGCGCGGGAGTCCTCGTCGTCGTGGGAGCGCTGCTCGCCGTCCGCAACCTCGCGGCATACGTCTCCGATCCCGGCCCAGCAGCGCTCCTCGTGGCACCCACCGCAGGCCCTGGGCCCTGGGTCCTCGCGGCCGGTGGCGCGCTGCTCGTGGGTGCGGCCGTTGGCCGTCCACTGACCGGGACGCGAACCCCCGGACTCGGCCTGCGCCTCGGCGTTGCCGGCCTGACCTTTGTCGCGGG
>JBDTBX010000116.1:0-3967 GCA_039923915.1 Nostocoides sp.
GGCCCGAGCGACCGGCATCCGAGCCGATGGCCTGAGCAGATGGGAGAGGTCGATGTCGATGCACGCCACGGGCCGCACCCCGCCCCGTCCCCTTTCAGCTCAGGAGAAAGCCCTTGCACCACAACGAAACTCACGCTGTCGGCGCGCCGCGCCTCCGCAGAGTGACCAGCGCCCTCGCGACTGACACCCGCCCCGACGACCCACCCGAGGGCGAGCGCTGGTCCACGTGGGACGGCAGCACACACGGTCCTGTCCCCCGCCCGCCGTGGGTGATCACCGACCTCGGAGCCGTCGACCAGGACCTCGGCGTCCTCAAGACCGGCAAGGAGGCCGACGTCCACGTCGTCCGTCGCTGGGTCCCCGACGGCAGCACCGAACCCCGCCGGTCCGTGCTCATGGCCGCCAAACGATTCCGGCCCGGTGAGCGGCGGCTGTTCCACCGCGACGTCGGCTACCTCGAGGGCCGCCGGGTCCGGCGCAGCCGCGAGATGCGGGCCATGGCCCGCCGCACCCAGTTCGGTCGTGAGGTCATCGCCGGACAATGGGCAGGAGCGGAATTCGGCGCCCTGGGTCGGCTCTGGGAACTCGACCTGCCCGTGCCGTACCCCGTCCAGCTCAGCGACACCGAGATGCTCATGGAGTTCATCGGCGACGTCGAGACGGGAGTGGCCGCCCCGCGCCTGGCGCAGGCGCGCCCGGATGAGGACCTGCTCGGCGACCTGTGGCAGCAGGTGCTGGTCACGTTGGAGGCCTTGGCCGAGCACGGCTGGGCCCACGGCGACCTGTCGGCCTTCAACCTGCTGCTCGACGGCGAACGGCTGGTCGTCATCGACTGGCCGCAGATCGTCGACGTCATCGCCAACCCGAGAGGCTTTGAGTACCTCGAGCGCGACGTGCGCAACGTAGTCACGTGGTTCAGCGGCAGGGGCTTGGCCATCGACGAGGCCGAGGTGTTCGGCGACCTCGCCGCGCTGGCCGCTGGCGCTCTGTGATCTTCGGGCGAGGGCATGTCCATCGCCCGCCGGCTCGCCCGGCACCAGCCGTGGGACGCGGGGAGGCAGGCACCGAGGTCATCGGGACTCCCGGCCGCGTCAGGAGTCGCGGGCGGACACCGCCTCATGGGTCGCGAGGACCTGCTCGGCCACCTCGACGTGCAGCGCCTCGACCAGCCGGCCGTGGTGGGTCACGACACCGCTGCCGCCGCCGTCCCGCCAGGCCTCGAGGACGCCGCGGGCCTCGTCCACCTGGGCCTGCGTCGGGGCGAACGTCGCGTTGGCCACCTCGACCTGGCCCGGATGGATGAGCGTCTTGCCGTCGAACCCGAGGTCGCGCCCCTGGCCGCACTCGGCGGCGAACCCGTCGGCATCACGCACGTCGTTGAAGACCCCGTCGAGGATGGCCACCCCTGCCGCCCGGGCAGCGAGGACGGCGAGCGAGAGGGCGGTGAGCACCGGTGCGCGGCCGGGGACGTGCTGGGCACGCAGCTCCTTGACGAGGTCGTTGGTCCCCATGACGAGGACGGCGAGGCGAGGTGAGGCAGCCGCCAGGTCGCGCGCGTTGAAGATCGCCTCGGGTGTCTCGACCATCGCCCACAGCCGGGTGTGATCGGGAGCGCCGGCAGCCTCGATGGCAGCGACGAGTCCACGCACCTCCTCGGCCGAGCCGACCTTGGGCACGACGATGCCGTGCGGTCCGGCCTCGGCGGCGGCTCGCAGGTCGGTGTCGTGCCACTGCGTGCCGATCCCGTTGACCCGGATCGTCACCTCACGATCGCCGTACTCGTCCGATCGTGCTGCGGCACAGGCGTTTTCACGAGCCTGGGGCTTCGCGTCCGGCGCGACGGCGTCCTCGAGGTCGAGGATGAGCCCGTCGACGGGCAGCGTCTTGGCCTTCGCCAGTGCTCGCTCGTTCGAGGCCGGCAGGTAGAGGACCGACCGCCTCGGGACGATCGGCATCTGCCCGTATGCCGCGCGCTCGCCGCTCACGGTGTCCTCACCTCGACCCCGGAGTCACCTGCGTAGAGGGCGGCCAGGTCGGGATCGTTGGCGGAGAGCCGTTCGGCGAGCTCGAGGATGACGAGGCACTGCTTGAGGCTCGCGTCGTCCTCCATCTTCCCGTCGAGCATGACCGCGCCGGTGCCATCGCCCATGGCCGCCCGAACCCGCCGGGCGTGGGCCACGTCCGCGGCCGAGGGGCTGAAGACCTTCTTCGCGACGGCGATCTGCACGGGGTGCAGCGACCACGCCCCGACACAGCCGAGGAGGAAGGCGTTGCGGAACTGGTCCTCGCAGGCCACGACGTCCTTGATGTCTCCGAACGGGCCGTAGTAGGGGAAGATCCCGTGCGCCGCGCAGGCGTCGACCATCCGGGCGATCGTGTAGTGCCACAGGTCCTGTTGGAAGGTCGCGCGCGGCCCGTCCACGGCCCCGCCGACGGGGTCCTGACGGACGAGGTAGCCGGGGTGGCCGCCTCCGACCCGGGTCGTCTTCATCCGGCGGTCGGCAGCCAGGTCGGCGGGGCCGAGCGAGATGCCCTGCATCCGCGGCGAGGCACCGGCGATCTCCTCCACGTTGACCACGCCCCGGGCCGTCTCGAGGATGGCATGGAGCAGGATCGGCCGGGTCAACCCGGCCCTGGCCTCGAGCTGGGCGAGCAGCCGGTCGACGTAGTGGATGTCCTCGGCGCCCTGCACCTTGGGCACCATGACGACGTCGAGCCGGTCACCGATCTCGGTGACGAGTGTCGTGAGGTCGTCGAGCACCCACGGGCTGTCCAGGCTGTTGACCCGCGTCCACAATTGGGTCGCATCGCCGAAGTCGGTGGACTTGGCGATCGCCACCAGGCCGGCCCGGGCCGCCTCCTTGCGGTCGGCCTTGACGGCGTCTTCGAGGTTGCCGAGCAGGACGTCGACCGTCCCGACGAGCGAGGGCACCTTGGCCGCCATCTTCTCGTTGCTCGGGTCGAAGAAGTGGATCATCCGGCTCGGCCGGGCCGGCACCTCGTGGATCGGCTGGGGTGCACCCACGGCGAGGGGGCGGAAGAAGTCCTTGGCGCTGCGCATCGTGGGGCACCTTCGAGGTGGTGGCGGGCGGGGCGCGTTGGACGCTAGCAGCGCGCACGGCATACCGCCGTGAGACAGTTCACGCTGTGACGGATGCATCCCCGGAGCCCACGGTCAGCGACACCGAGACCGCTGCCGCCCAGGTCGGCGCCCCCGTGAACGTCACGGCGTTGTTCGCGGAGGCCGCTGCCAAGTCGGGCCTGCTCTGGATCGACGTCCCGGGTGATCGGGCCTGGCCTGCGTGGCACGTGTGGGACGACGGCCGGGTGATCGTCGTCTCCGGCCCCGGCGAGCAGCACCTGCCCTGGCTGCCGCCCCAGGTCCGGCTCATTCTGCGGTCCAAGGACACCGGTGGTCGCCTGCTCGTCGTGAGCGGCCAGGTGGTCCACCTGGCCCCCGGCACCCCGGAGTGGGAGGCCGCCGTCGCCCTCCTCAAACCCGAGCGGCTCAATGCCCCGCCCGACGTCGAGCAGCGCTGGGCGAGCGAGGCGACGATCCATTCGATAGCACCGTTCGGAGCAGCCATCGAGGCGCCAGGCACCCTCACCGCCGGCTCGGGCCGGATGCCGGTCCACCCAGCGCCACCCACCACGGCCGGCTGGCGCCCCTGGCACCTGAGAGGCCGCCCGCAGCGCCGCAAGCGCCAGCCCGACCCCAACGGCTGACCCGTGCCGGTCACCGCACTGGTTACCCTGCCGAAGGTGTCGTGACCACAGCACGTTCGGTCGGGTAACCAGCGCGGTAACCGGCGCCGCGGCTCCAACAGACGAGGCTCACCCCGCAAGCAGCACCACGTGTCGGCCCGAACCGTCGGCTCCGGCAACCCCCGACGGAGTCGTCCGCGGCGCGGCCGGGTGACCCGAAGACACGGCATCCGACCGATAGCCTGCTCCGGTGAGCACAGTG
>JBDTBX010000117.1:0-10750 GCA_039923915.1 Nostocoides sp.
ACCCTCGCCGACGGGTCGGTCGTCTCGATCGCGGGCACCCTGACCGGGCCGCGGATGGTCCAGAAGGTCGTGGGCGTCAACGGTTTCGACATCGAGGTCCCGCTCTCCCAGCACATGGCGTTCTTCACCTACACCGACCGTCCTGGTGTCGTGGGGGCGCTCGGCCGGCTGCTCGGCGAGGCCGACGTCAACATCGCCGGCATGCAGGTGGCCCGCAACGACGAGGGCGGTCAGGCGCTCGTCGCACTGACCGTCGACAGCGCCATCCCGGCCGACGTCATCACGGCGATCGGCCACGAGATCGGCGCGGACAGCATCCGGGTCGTCGACCTCGACTGAGTGTCAAACGAACAGACCCCGAGTCAGGTGCTCGGTGACGAGCGGGTTCCTGACGGTTGTCTCAATAGGTGAAAAGGCCGGACAACTCCTAGGACACCCTCGTACGCTGGAAGACATGCGGATGCGGCATCTCGTAGTCATTGCCAGCCGCGGCGAGCTCTCGTAGTCAGCCTCTCGCCGCGGAGACCCCGCGTTGCGCCCCTGCTGACGGTCGGCCCCTACCGGGCCCCGACCCCGGGCTCCACCCATCCGCTTACCCAGATCGTGAAGGAATGATCGCCATGAGCGAAGAGGCTCAAGCCGCCCGCCAGGCCCTGCAGGAGAGCATGGACCTGCGCGAGCAGGGTCACAGCGACGACTGACTCGGCACACCACCGCGAACGGGCCCGACGGCGTATGCCGAGGGACCCGTTCGGTGCGTGAGACGCCCGTCCCACATCACAAGACGCAACTTAGTCTGGATCGATGGTTGACAGGGACGCCGCCAGGACTGACACGATCGACATCGCAGTCATCGGGGGAGACGGAATCGGCCCCGAGGTGGTAGCCGAGGGGCTCAAGGTGCTCGGCGCAGTGACCGCGCAGTCCGGGCCAAAGATCACCACGACCGAGTACGACCTCGGCGCCCGCCGCTGGCACGCGACAGGGGAGACGCTGCCCGACTCGGTTCTGGAGGAGCTGCGCGGCCACGACGCCATCCTGCTCGGCGCGATCGGTGACCCGTCGGTCCCGAGCGGCGTCCTCGAGCGGGGCGTGCTCCTGCCGCTGCGCTTTGCCCTCGAGCACTACGTCAACCTGCGCCCGGTCAGGCTGTATCCGGGGGTGACGTCGCCGCTCGACATCGCGACCGTCGCACCCGACGGGATCGACTTCGTCGTCGTCCGCGAGGGCACCGAGGGCCCCTACGTCGGCAACGGCGGCGGACTGCGGGTGGGCACGCCCAACGAGATCGCGACCGAGGTGTCGGTCAACACCCGCTTCGGGGTCGAGCGGGTCGTGCGCGACGCCTTCGCACGGGCCCAGGCCCGCCCGCGCAGACACCTCACCCTGGTCCACAAGCACAACGTCCTCACCCATGCCGGTCACCTGTGGCGGCGAACCGTCGAGGAGGTCGGCGCCGAGTTCCCCGAGGTCGAGACGGCCTACCAACACGTCGACGCCGCGACGATCTTCCTCGTCCAGGATCCGGGTCGGTTCGACGTCATCGTCACCGACAACCTGTTCGGCGACATCATCACCGACATCGCCGCGGCCATCGCCGGTGGCATCGGCCTCGCGGCGAGCGGCAACGTCAACCCCCAGCGCACGACCCCGAGCATGTTCGAGCCGGTTCACGGGTCGGCGCCAGACATCGCCGGCCAGGGCGTGGCCGACCCGACGGCGACGATCCTGTCCGTCGCGATGCTTCTGCAGCACCTCGGCCGCACCGACGACGCGACCCGGGTCGAGGCCGCCGTGGCCGCAGACCTCGCCGAGCGGGCCGATGCGGCGCGGGCCACCTCGGCCATCGGCGACGCCATCGCCGCCCGCCTCTGAATCTGCATCAACTACCCTGCAAATATGACCGCACTAGCCTTTGACGTGACCGCGAACCCGTCGCCTGCGAGCGACGCCGACCGGGAGGCGATCCTGGCCAACCCCGGCTTCGGGAAGTACATGACCGACCACATGGTCACGGCGACGTGGACCAAGGGTGTGGGCTGGCACAGCGGCGAGCTCACGGCATACGGAAACATCTCGATCTCGCCCGCCGCCGCCGTGCTGCACTACGCGCAGGAGATCTTCGAGGGGCTCAAGGCCTACCGGCATCCGGACAACTCGATCTGGACCTTCCGGCCCGAGGCCAACGCCGAGCGACTCAACAACAGCGCGGTCCGGATGGCGCTGCCCGAGCTGCCCGTCGAGACCTTCATCGAGTCGCTCCGAGCGCTCGTCACCGCCGACCAGAACTGGGTCCCGGGCACCGACGCGGGCGAGAAGAGCCTCTACCTGCGCCCGTTCATGTACGCGTCCGACTCCTTCCTCGGTCTCCGTCCGAGCAGCGAGGTCAAGTACTCGGTGATCGCCTCCCCGGCCGGCCCGATCTTCACCGGCGGGCTCAAGCCGGTGACCCTGTGGGTGTGCGAGAACTTTGCCCGGGCCGGTGCTGGTGGCACGGGCGCGGCCAAGTGCGGCGGCAACTATGCGTCGGCCCTCGCGGGCCAGATCGAGGGCGCTGAACACGGCTGCGACCAGGCCGTCTTCCTCGACGCCTCGACCCACACCTCCATCGACGAGCTCGGTGGCATGAACATCTTCTTCGTCACCAAGGACCGCCGTCTTGTCACGCCTGAGCTGACCGGGACGATCCTGCCGGGCATCACCCGGATGTCGATCCTCGAGCTGGCCAAGGAGTTCGACCTCCAGACCGAGGAGCGTCGGGTGGCCGTCGCCGAATGGAAGGACGGGGTGGCCAGCGGCGACATCGTCGAGGTCTTCGCCTGCGGGACTGCCGCGATCATCAACCCGGTCGGCGAGTTGCGGTGGGAGGGCGGCAGCGCCCCTTCGACCGCCGGGGAAGGCGGGGGCGAGGTCACCCTCGGTCTGCGGCAACGACTGCTCGACATCCAGCAGGGTCGCGCAGAGGACACCCACGGCTGGATGACCCGGCTCGTCTGAACCGTTGTCTGCAACGGATCCCGTATGCCGGTCACTCGCCTCCATCCTCGCCAGCACCCACTCGCGGGCTCGCCGAGACCTGGCGATGGGGAGACCCACTGCTTCGAGGGCGGCGTCGGGGACACCCTGGCCGAGTTCATCCACGGCAATTCATGAATGGTTTGTCTTTGGACCATTGACAGCACGGGTGTGACGGGTGTTGCATCGGTCCAACTTCATACCGAAGACCAAGGAGCCGTGATGCCCGAATCGCTCGACACCCCGATTTTGTCCGATGACGAGAGGCGTCTGGCTGAGCTCGGCTACAAGCAGGAGTTGAACCGGTCGTGGTCCGGCTTCTCCAACTTCGCCATCTCGTTCTCGATCATCTCGATCCTTGCGGGGTGCTTCACGACCTTCGGGGTCGGCTGGAACAACGGCGGCCCGGCCGCCATCGCCTGGGGTTGGCCGATCATCAGCGCCTTCATCCTCGTCATCGGCCTGTGCATGTCCGAGCTCGTCTCGGCCTACCCGACCTCGGGCGGCATCTACTGGTGGGCGAGCAAGCTCGGTGGCGTCAAAGCTGGCTACTACACCGGTTGGCTCAACCTTATCGGCCTGTTCGCGATCGATGCCTCCGTCGCCTACGGGTGCGCGACCTTCCTCGACCTAACGATCGGCTCGTTCGACAGCGGATACACCGCGGGGGACCTCAACCGGATCTTCATGTACTTCGTCGTGATCCTCATCCTGGTCGCGCTGGTCAACATCTTCTCGGCGCACCTGTTGGCGGTACTCAACAACATCTCGGTCTGGTGGCACGTCTTCGGTGCCCTGATCGTGGTGGGCATCCTGCTGTTCATCCCGAACCACCACGCCAGCCTCTCCTCGGTCTTCACCCACACGGTCAACAACACCGGGTTCTTCGGGGGGCACACGAGCGGCATCGGGTTCCTCCTCTACGTGCTGCCGATCTCGGCGATCCTCACCCAGTACACGATCACCGGCTACGACGCCTCGGCTCACCTCTCTGAGGAGACCCACGGTGCAGCCGACACGGCCGCCAAGGGCCTCTGGAAGTCGATCGCCTACTCCGCGATCGGCGGCTGGATCCTCCTGCTCAGCTTCCTCTTCGCCGTCCAGGACGAAGCCAAGGTCACCGCCGGTGGCGGCGCGGTCGCGGTCATCTTCAGCCAGGCGCTCTCCAGCAGGTGGGCGGGCCTGATCCTGCTCATCTCGACGGCCGGCCAGTTCTTCTGCACCACGGCCTGCATGACCTCGACCACCCGCATTCTCTTCGCCTTCAGCCGCGACGGGGCTGTGCCCGGATCGCGCCTGTGGTCCAAGCTGAGTTCGAAGAAGGCTCCGGTCAACGGCGTGATCCTGTCGGCCGTCGTTGCCGTCATCCTCACTCTGCCGGCCCTCGTCAAGGTCAACATCGGGACCGCGGATGCCCCGATCCTCGTGCCGGTTGCCTTCTTCGCCGTCGTCTCGATCGGGGTCGTCGGTCTCTACGTCGCCTTCGCCATCCCGATCTACTACCGCTGGAAGGCCGGCAACTCCTTCCCGCAGGGGTCGTGGAACCTCGGCAACAAGTGGCGGTGGATGGCTCCGCTCGCGGTCCTCGAGATCATCGTGACCTCCATCGTCGCCATGTTCCCGACCGTTGCCACGGGGAATCCGTTCAGTGCGGACTTCAGCTGGAAGTCGGTCAACTACACACCGCTCGTCGTGATCGGGGCCATGATCGTCCTCTGGGCCTTCTGGCACCTGTCCGTCAAGAACTGGTTCACCGGTCCCAAGCACACCGTCGACCCGGCCGTGGTGAGCACCTTCGGCGAATGACCCACGACCCGAACCTCGGGCGAGTCCTCGACGAGATCGGTTGCCTTGCAGGGGTTTCCCGCGAGGTCACCGAGCTCGAAGGGGGGCTGACCAACCACAACTACCGGGTCCGGACCGCGAGACACGACGTCGTTGTCCGGGTCTCGGACTTGTCGGGGCTGCTGGCCGTCGACCGGGAGGCGGAGTTCGAGAACTCGACCCGCGCTGCCCGCGCAGGTGTGGGGGCGCCGGTGGTCGACTACCTCCGTGGCCGCGGAGTCCTCGTCGTGGGCTACGTCCCGTCGACGACCTACGCCGACGACGACGTCGCCGCCAACCTGGGCAAGGTCGCCGCGGTCGTCCGCGAGTTGCATAGTGCCGAACCGTTCGTCAACCGGTTCGACTTCTTCGCCCTCCAACGCCGGTACCTCGCGATCGTGCAGGACAACGGGTTTCGTCTGCCGCAGGGTTACCTCGACCTGCTCCCTGTAGCCGCCCGCGTGGAGGCAGCGATGTCCTGCCACCCCGAGCCGCTGGTGCCCTGCCACAACGATCTCCTGGCCGCCAACTTCCTCGACACGGGCGAGCGGCTTCGGATCATCGACTACGAGTACTCGGGCATGAACGAATCGGCCTTCGAGCTCGGCGACATCGTCCAGGAGGCGGGGCTCGGGCCGGAGGCGCTGGCCGAACTCGTCACGGCATACGACGGGCAGGAAAGCACGCGACGGATCGCCCGGGCCGACCTGTGGCGGATCATGTCTGCCTACGGCTGGACGCTGTGGGGTGCCATCCAGGCTGGTGGGAGCGATCTGGACTTCGACTTCTGGGGGTGGGGCATGGCCAAGTTCGACGTGGCGCAGGGAGCCTTTGCCACCAAGGCGTTCGAGGACCTGCTGGACGTGGTGGGCGGGCCGGCGTGACCGAGCTCCCGACCCGCGCGAGGGTCGTCGTCATCGGCGGTGGTGTCATCGGATGCAGCGTCGCCTACCACCTCGCGCACCTCGGCTGGACCGATGTCCTCGTGCTCGAGCAGGGCACCCTGTCGTGCGGTACGACATGGCACGCAGCCGGGCTCGTCGGGCAACTCCGGGCGAGCGAGGCGAGCACCCGGCTCGTCCAGTACTCCACCGACCTCTACGGCCGGCTGGAGGCCGAGACCGGCCTGGGCACCGGCTACCGGGTCTGTGGCGGGCTCACCGTGGCCCGAACACCCGACCGGATGGTGCAGCTGCGGCGCACGGTGGCCAGCGCCGCGGCCTACGACCTGGAGTGCGAGCTGCTCACCCCGACGCAGGCCCACGCGATGTACCCGCACCTGCGGACCGAAGACCTCGTCGGTGCGATCTGGCTCCCAGGCGACGGCCGGGCCAACCCGGCCGACCTCACCCAGTCGCTCGCCAAGGGCGCCCGGCAGCTCGGGGCAACGATTGCCGAACGGGTCCGGGTCACCGGAATCGTCCTCCACGAGTCCACCTCCGGGCGGCCGCGCGCGACGGGCGTGCGGACCGACCACGGCGACGTCGAGGCCGAGGTGGTCGTCAACGCTGGCGGGCAGTGGGCCAAGGCGATCGGCGAGCTCTGCGGGGTCACCGTGCCGCTCCACCCGGCCGAGCACTTCTACGTCGTCACCGACCAGATCGACGGCGTCCACCGCGACCTGCCGATCCTGCGCGACCCCGACGGCTACACCTACATCAAGGAGGAGGTCGGCGGGCTGCTCGTCGGCGGGTTCGAACCGGAGGCGAAGCCGTGGGTGTCGCCCGACCAGATCCCCTATCCCTTCGAGTTCCAGCTGCTCGACGAGGACTGGGAGCACTTCGAGATCCTGATGGACTCGGCCGTTCACCGGCTGCCCGTGCTCGCCGAGACCGGGATCCGCAAGTTCTACAACGGACCCGAGTCCTTCACGCCCGACAACCAGTTCCTCATCGGCGAGGCACCTGAGGTCGCCGGCTTCTATGTCGCGGCCGGCTTCAACTCGGTCGGCATCGCCTCGGCCGGGGGAGCGGGGCGAGCCCTGGCCGAGTGGATCGTCGAGGGCGAGCCGACGATGGACCTGATCAGCGCCGACATCCGCCGGTTCTCGCCGCAGAACGGCGACAACGCGTGGCTGCGCGCGAGGGTCGGCGAGGTGCTCGGGCTGCACTACGCCGTCCCGTGGCCCAACCGCGAACTGGAGTCGGCCCGCCCGCAGCGGGTGTCACCCGTCCACCACCTGCTCGTCGATCAGCGCGCGTGCTTCGGCGCACGCAACGGGTGGGAGCGGGCCAATGTCATCGCCCCACAAGGTGTTCCGGCGGTCATCGACTATTCGTGGGAGCGGCCGACATGGGTCGAGTGGTGCATCGAGGAACAGCGTGTTTGCCGCGAGGCGGTGGCGGTCTTCGACCAGACGTCGTTCTCCAAGTACCTTGTCACCGGGCTCGACGCAGAGATGGCGCTCCAGTGGATCTGCTCCGCCGACGTGGGTGTCCCGGTCGGCCGCGCCGTCTACACGGCGATGCTCAACCGCCACGGCACCTACGAGGCCGACGTCACGGTCACCCGCCTCGGCGCGCGCGAGTTCCTCGTCGTGAGCAGTGCCGCGACGACGGTGCGCGACATCGACTGGATCCGGCGCCATGTCTCCGACGGCATGGACGCCACCGTCGTCGACCAGACCAATGCGTATGCCGTGTTCGGGGTCATGGGACCGGCCTCGCGTGCGCTGCTCACGGCCCTCTCGCCGGACGCCTTCGACGACGATGCCTTCCCGTTCGGGACGAGCCGTCAGGTGCGGCTGGGCCACGCGATGGTGCGCGCCACCCGGATCACCTACGTCGGCGAACTGGGCTGGGAGCTCTACGTGCCAACGGAACTGGCCGTCGGGGTCTACACCGATCTGTTCCGCGCCGGCCGGCCGCTCGGGGTGGCTCCAGCCGGCTACTACGCCATTGAGGCGATGCGGCTCGAGAAGGGCCATCGGGCTTTCGCCCGCGAGCTGACCACCGACACCGGCCCGGTCGAGGCCGGGCTCACCTTCGCCTGCAAGCTGTCGACGGGGACCGACTTCCTGGGCCGGGCAGCGGTTGAGCAGGCCAGGGCGGCCGGCCCGAGACGCCGGATCATCTCGTTCACGGCCACCGACCCGACGGCATACCTCTGGGGGGGCGAACTCGTCCTGCGGGATGGCGAGCCCGTGGGTCAGGTGACCAGCGCGGCATACGGCAATGCCGTCGGCCGGTCCGTCGGTCTGGCCCTCGTCGGCGACCGGCTCGCGGGGACGGCCACGGCGGCCTGGGTCCGATCCGGCGGGTGGCAGGTCGACCTCGCCGGACAGCGGGTCCCGATAGAGGTGGGCCTCAGGGCGCCGTTCGACCCCGATGGGCTCCGGCTCGGCCGCAACGTCTAAATGGTTCAGTCTCGGACCATTGACGCGAGCCGACGGAAGGTATTGGATCGACGGGTGAGCTTCGTCGCCGGGATCGCGCCTCTCTCCGAGGCGGTGCTTCGTCCCACGGCGGGCAATGCGTTCGAGGCGACGGTCGAGCAGTTGGCCACGGCGATCCGACTCGGTGTGTTCACCAAGGACGAGGTGCTTCCGCCCGAGCGCGAGCTCGCCGAGCGCCTGGCTGTGAGCCGCAACACGCTCCGCGAGGCGATTGCTGCCCTCCGCGACTCCGGACTGGTCGCCACCCGCCGCGGTCGCGGCGGCGGGACCGTCGTGACGTATGCCGGTCAGGAGCCGGGCACGGCCGGCCCACCGGTCCGCACCGGTGTCGCCCTGCTGGATGCCTTGGACTACCGGCACGTCGTCGAGCCGGGTGCAGCTGCCCTCGCCGCCACTCGCCCGCTCGCGGCGGACCAGCGCGGCTGGCTACTGGAGAGCGCCCGCGACGCGCGCAACGCGCCCGACAACGCGGCCCACCGGCTTGCTGACAGTCGGTTCCATCTGGCCGTAGCGACCCTGTCTGGGTCGCCGATGCTGATAGAGGCCGTGACCCGCGCCCAAGCAGCGCTGGGCGAGATGCTCGGTGCGATCCCGGTGCTGCGCCGCAACATCGAGCACTCCAACCAACAGCATGACGCCGTCGTCGCGGCCATCCTCGGCGGGGACGCGACGCGCGCGCGGATCGCCATGGAGGAGCACTGCGATGCCACCGCCGCGCTCCTGCGGGGGCTGATCGGATGAGACCCGAGCACAAGACCGACCGAGCACGGCGACCGACCAGGGAGTTGGCATGAGCACGAAGAGTGGGCCGCCGCGCCTCACGTTGAACGAGTTGACCAAGGAGATCGAGTGCGACGACATCGACACGGTCATCGTCGCCTTCACCGACATGCAGGGCCGACTCCAGGGCAAGCGGCTGGACGGCCACTACTTCCTCGACTTCGTCATCGAGCACGGCACCGAGGGGTGCAACTACCTGCTCGCGGTCGACGTCGACATGAACACGGTCGACGGCTACGCGATGTCCAGTTGGGAGCGCGGCTACGGCGACTTCGAGTTCGTCCTGGACCTGGACACCCTCCGTCGCACCCCGGGCGAGCCGAATACAGCCACCATCCAGTGCGATCTCGGCTGGCTCGACGGCTCGGGCGCGGTCGCCCAGTCACCCAGGTCCATCCTCAAGAGCCAGATCGCGGCCGCCGCCGAGCAGGGCTGGGTGGCGTATGCCGGGACCGAGTTGGAGTTCATGGTCTTCGAGGAGTCCTACGAACAGGCTTGGGACGCCCGCTACCACGGCCTCACCGGTGCCAACCGCTACAACGTCGACTACTCGATCGTCGGCGGTTCCCGGGTCGAGCCGCTCCTGCGCGACATCCGACGGGAGATGTACCGGGCGAGCATGGTCGTCGAGGGCGCCAAGGGTGAGTGCAACTTCGGTCAACACGAGATCGGCTTCCTCTACGACGAGCTGCTCCGAACCTGTGACAACCACGTCATCTACAAGACCGGTGCCAAGCAGATCGCCGCCCGGCACGGGCAGGCCCTGACCTTCATGGCCAAGTACGATCAGCGCGAGGGCAACTCCTGCCACATCCACCTGTCGCTGCGGGGCGCCAACGGGGACATCTTCTTCGCGGACACGGACCGCGACGGCGGGCGCGGCGAACTTTTCGATCAGTTCATGGCCGGGGTCCTCGCGACGATGCGAGAACTGACCTACTTCTACGCGCCGAACATCAACTCCTACAAGCGGTTTGCCGCGGGCTCGTTCGCCCCGACGGCGGTCGCGTGGGGCACCGACAACCGGACCTGCGCGCTGCGCGTCGTCGGTCACGGCGCCGGAATGCGGGTCGAGAACCGGGTCCCGGGCGGGGACGTCAATCCCTACCTGGCGACGGCCGCCATGATGGCCGGCGGCCTGCACGGCATACGGGAAGGTCTGACCCTGCCCGCGCCGTGCGTCGGCAACGCCTACCTTGCCGACTACGAGCACGTCCCGTCGACCCTGGCCGAGGCACGCGACCTGCTCGCCGGGTCGGCCGTGGCGCGGGCGGCGTTCGGCGACGAGGTCGTCGACCACTACGTCAACGCGGCCGACATCGAGCTGGCGGCCTACAACGCGACGGTGACCGACTGGGAGCGAGTGAGAGGTTTCGAGCGCCTGTGACGACCAATGCCACGACCCATGAGGTCGTCAACCCGGCGACCGAGGAGACGGTCCGGACGATCGACCTCGTGGGGGTCGAGGAGACCGACGCCGCCATCGCTCGCGCGGTCGACGTGGGCCCGGCCTGGCGCGGTGTCTCCCCCGCCGATCGCGGTCGGCTGCTGCGCCGGTTCGCCGAGGTCGTCGACGACCACCTCGAGGAGCTGGCCCAGCTCGAGGTCACCAACGCCGGGCACACGATCGGCAACGCGCGCTGGGAGGCCGGCAACGTCCGCGACGTGCTGACCTACTACTCGGCCGCGCCGGAGCGGTTGTTCGGCCGGCAGATCCCGGTCGCCGGTGGGCTGGAC
>JBDTBX010000118.1:0-2992 GCA_039923915.1 Nostocoides sp.
CCGCACGGTGTCGAGCGGCTGGGCGAAGGCCCGGAGCACGAGCTCGCCCGCCGGCAGGTACCCCCGCCCGGCCGCAACCTCGGCGCGCAGGAACTCCCCGAGCGAGGCGATGACCGGTTCGACCGGCGACAGCGCCGGGAGCCACGACGGGTGGACCAGCGCGGCCAGTGGTTGCGGCACAGTCACGTGGACCAAACTAGCGATCAGAGACCCCAACCCCAGCCCGACCCTCGAGGTGGTGCCGCATGGACCTGAGCCTGACCGACGACGAACGTGAGATCCGCGACTGGGTGCGTACCTTCGTCAAGAAGGAGGTGATGCCGCTCGAGCCCGAGGTGCTCGTGCGGGAGCGGCGCGGGGAGCGCGGCATCACGACCGAGGAGTATGCCGGCCTGCAGGCGACCGCGAGGAAGGCCGGGTTCTTCGGGATCCAGACGCCCACCGAGTACGGCGGGATGGGCCTCGGCGCCGTCCCGGCCGCCCTCATCCAGGTCGAGCTGGGCCGCTCGTTCGTCCCGTTCTACTTCGCGGGCGACGCGGACAACATCCTGTTCGACGCCACCGGGGAGCAGCAGGCGACCTACCTGCGGCCGACGATCGAGGGCACGAGGAAGAGCTGTTTTGCGATCACCGAGCCCGGAGCCGGTTCCGACGCGCGGGCCATCCGCACCCACGCGGAGCGCGACGGCGACCAGTGGGTGATCAACGGTGAGAAGACCTTCATCACCGGGGGCAATGACGCCGACTACGTCATGGTGTTCGCCGTGACCGACAAGGTGAAGGGAGCCGACGGTGGCGTGACCTGCTTCCTCGTCGACCGGGACAAGGGCTGGACGAGTCAGCCGATCGACACGATGGGGGAGTGGGGTCCGGCCCAGCTGACCTTCGACAACGTCCGGGTCCCACACAGCGCGATCCTCGGCACCGAGGGTCATGGCTTCGACCTGGCGATGCGTTGGATCGGCAAGGGCCGCTACCTGCTCCCCGCTCGCGCGCTCGGCGCCTGCGAGCGGCTCCTCGAGATGGGCATGGACCACGCCCGCAACCGGGTCACGTTCGGCCAGCCGATCGCCGAGCGCCAGGCCATCCAGTGGATGGTCGCCGACTCGGCCGTCGAGATCGAGGCCTTGCGCTGGCTCGTACTCGTGGCGGCCTGGCAGATCGACAACGGCGTCGACTCCCGCCAGGCCCAGTCGGTCGCCAAGCTCTACGGCGGGGTCAAGGCCAACGAGATCGTCGACCGGGTCCTGCAGATGCACGGGGGGATGGGCTACACCCGCGAACTGCCGATCGAGCGCTGGTACCGCGAGCTGCGCCTCCTGCGGATCTACGAGGGCACCGACGAGATCCAGCGCCGCACCATCGCCCGCAACCTGCTCCGGGGACACGCGAGCGTCCGCGGACACCTCGGCTGAGCCGCGAGCACCGGAACCCGACCCCGGAGAGGAAGGACAGCGATGAGCGAAGAGGAAGGTCAGCGATGAGCCTGGCCACCGCCGACGAGGAGCTGTCCGCCGACCCGGACACTCCCGACCTGGCGCCCGCCCAGCGCAATGCGGCCTTCGGGCTGATCGCCGGGGGAATGCTCCTCGCGGCCCTCGACTCGACGATCGTCGCGACGGCGCTCCCGACCATCGTCGGTGACCTCGGCGGTGCCACCCACATGGCCTGGGTGGTCACGGCCTACCTGCTCACCCAGACCATCGCCACCATCCTCGGCGGCAAGTTCGGTGACCTCTACGGCCGCAAGACGATCTTCATCGTCAGCATCGTCATCTTCGTGGTCGCCAGTGGCCTCGCGGGTCTGGCCGGGTCGATGACGTGGCTCATCGCCATGCGGGCCGTGCAGGGTATCGGTGGTGGTGGGCTCACCGTCACCGCGACGGCGATGATCGCCGACATCATCCCGCTCCGCGAACGCGGCAAGTACCAGGGCGCGTTGGGGGCCGTGTTCGGCGTCACGACCGTCCTGGGGCCGCTGCTCGGCGGGTTGTTCACCGACCACCTGAGCTGGCGCTGGGTGTTCTACGTCAACGTCCCCATCGCCGCCGTCATCCTCGTGCTGGCCTTCCGGATCCTGCCCAGTGTCGCCTCGACCGTCCGGCCGGTCCTGGACGTCCTCGGCATCGTGTTCGTGTCGCTCGGCGCCTCGGCCCTCATCCTGGCGACGAGCTGGGGTGGGACGCAGTATGCCTGGTCCTCAGCGACGATCATCGGCCTCTTCGTCGTGGCGGGGGTCGGGCTGGCGGCGTTCGTCGCTGCCGAGCACCGGGCGAGCGAGCCGATCCTGCCGCTGCGTCTCTTCCGGCGCAACGTCTTCTCGGTGAGCACGGTGCTGTCCTTCATCGTCGGGTTCGCGCTGCTCGGGTCGATGACCTTCCTGCCGACCTACCTCCAGTACTGCCAGGGCGTCTCGGCAACCTCCTCCGGGGTCCGGACCCTGCCCATGGTCGTCGGTCTGATGGTCGCCTCGGTCTCCGCGGGCACCTTCGTCAGCCGCACCGGCCGCTACAAGCTCTTCCCGCTCACCGGCGGCCTGGTCATGGCCATCGGGATGTACCTCCTGTCACGGCTCGACGAGCACTCGACGGTGTGGTCCACCTCCCTGGCCATGCTCGTCCTCGGTGTCGGGATCGGGCTGGCCATGCAGGTACTGACGATCATCGTCCAGAACACCGTGGACTACCGGGACCTCGGCGTGGCCACCTCCGGGGTGACCTTCTTCCGGGCGATGGGCAGCTCCTTCGGAGCCGCCATCTTCGGCACCATCTATGCCAACCAGCTGGGCCCGAAGCTCGCGTCCGCCATTGCTGGACAACGCATCGACCCTTCGGCCGTGTCGACGCCGGAGCACGTCAAGGCGCTACCCGCGGTCCAGCAGGCCGTCGTCGTCCACGCCTACGCGATGTCCCTCCAGACCGTCTTCCGGTATGCCGTGCCGGTGGCCGTCGCGGCCTTCCTCGTCGCCCTGCTGCTCAAGCAGAAGCCGATG
>JBDTBX010000119.1:0-6847 GCA_039923915.1 Nostocoides sp.
GGGCGGTTCCCTCGGAGGTCTCCGCGCTGCTCACCTTCGACGACGAGCAGCGGGCGGCAGCGCTCGACTGACGTAGGGCGGTCACTTCCCCCGGCCACGCCGCAGGCGTTGCCCACCCAAATCGGCCGGGACGACCCAGTGGCGCCCAGGCCCACGGTGTCGTCGGTGAACGTACTGTCTTGCTGCGGAACCCGGACGGCAAAATCCTTCAGCGCGCTGGGTGCCCCGTTCCGGCAGGGCCAGAACCACAACGTCGGCCGTGCCTCAACGGCCCGAGGGGTGCCCTGCCATCGGCCGAACGGGTGACTTTGCCCCTCGGGGAGCCCGTTCCCTTGCGGCCCCCGTCGTCTGGGTTGGATCCTTCGAGAGGCGGGCAGATGCGGTCGAGTGCAGGTCTTGTGTTGGGGAGGTCTGACGATGGGGTATGACGGCGTGATGATGTTTCGGACGCCGCGCGCGGGAGAGGGAACGTGATATCTCCCGACCGCCTCGATCCAGATGCACCGCAACGGCGTTCGCGGGCTGTCGGCGACCTGATCCCCGCGGCCTTCCCGGCGGCCGGTGCCGATCCACCGACCGACCCCGAGGAACCGCTCTCCGTCATCGTCGAGTTGAACGTCCGGTACCCACACGGGTCCGAGGCGGCGGCTGCCGACTTCGGCGCACTGTGGCATGCCCTCGTCGCCGCGAACGTCGGCGCCAGTCATCCCCCGTCGTTGTTCCGCCGAACCCAGATCTCCGCCTCGCTCTACCAGTGCGTGCTGACCCGCCGCACCCTCGCGGTGCTGCTCGAGCTGGATCGCCCGGCGCCCGGCCACGCGTCGGTCGTGTTCCGGGTCTGGCCGGACTACGTGATGTACCCGCAGATCGACCGCTCGGCACCGACGGTGAAGGTTGACGCAGCCCGCACGTCGTACAACGCCACCGGCGCCGGAATCGTGTGGGCGGTCGTCGACACGGGAATCGACGCCAGCCACCCCCACTTCAGCGCCCTGGAGGTCTCGCGAGAAGGGACGAACGAGGCCGGCAACCCGGTCACCGGCGGGCTGCACCGGGACTTTTCCCAGCTCGTCCAGCCCGAGCGCGGCGGGTACGTCCCATCGGGTGCCCTCGTTGACGAGGACGGGCACGGGACGCACGTGGCCGGCATCATCTCCGGCTCGTGCCCCCCGGGGCTCCAGCCGTACGTCGCGTCCTCGGACGAGCCGAAGGACGCAGGCTATGTCCCGCGCGGTCACGTCGGAACCCTTCAGGGCATGGCCCCGAAGTGTGAGCTGGTGAGCCTGAAGGTGTTCCGCCGCATCGACGGCGTCGCCGTGACGTCGTCGGCCGCCGTGATCAGCGCCCTGGAGTACCTCCGAACCAAGGTCAACCTCAGCGAGTCGAGCCTCCGGGTCCACGGCGTCAACCTCAGCCTTGGCTGTGAATGGGATCCCAGCCACTACGCCGCGGGCCAGTCCCCCCTCTGCCAGCTCATCGATGAGCTCGTCTCGAGCGGCGTCGTCGTCGTGGTGTCCGCCGGCAACAACGGCACGGCGCAGGCCACCGCATCGGCCAAGCAGAGCGTCGGCGTCCTCGCCTCCATCACCGAACCCGGACACGCCGGGAGTGCTATCACGGTCGGGTCCACCCACCGCGACGCCCCCACCGTCTTCGGCATCTCCTGGACCTCCTCCAAGGGGCCGACCCTTGACGGACGCCTCAAGCCGGACGTGGTGGCTCCGGGCGAGTGGATCTGTTCGGCCGCCACCGGCGTGGTGCGCACGCGCGCTGGGCTCGCAACCACGTCCGGGCCGAACCCCGACCTGACCTATGCCGAGTTGTCCGGGACGTCGATGGCCGCACCCCACGTCTCGGGACTGATCGCCGGATTCCTGTCCAGCCGGCCCGAATACATCCACCGACCCGAGGACGTCAAGGCCAAGCTTGTCGACACGGCCATGGACCTCGGCCGCGACCGCTATGCCCAGGGCGCCGGCATCGTCGATGCCATGCGCCTCCTGTCCACCACCTGACCCGGAGGTTCCGATGACGCTGCAGGCTGCGAACGACTACTCCCGGTTGGTTTTCGACGAGAACGCTGCCCTGGTGGGACCAGACGGTGCCACCCTGGTCACCACCATCGCGGCCAGCGGAGCGACTGACCTGTTCGTCATGAGCCACGGCTGGGGCAACCAGGCGGCAGACGCCGAGAACCTGTATGCCGCCATGTTCCCACTCATCGACGCGGCGCTTCCCAACGCGGCGGGCGCGGCCTACCTGGGCGTGTTCTGGCCCTCGATCTGGTTCCCGGACGCGCCCGCAGGGCAGTCCGCCGAAGTGGCCAGCGCCGTCGCTGCCGGTGCCCCAGGGCAGGCCGACGCGGTCCAGTCCGGCGCCGAGATCGCCACGGCGCTTGCGGTCTCCCTGCCTGCGCACGCCGACGCCCTGCACACCATGGGCGCGCTCATCGACGCCGGCGTCGCCGCCGTCGACTCCGGCGCGCCGACCGACCACGACGCCGCACTCGGCACCTTCCACTCCCTGTTCCAGTCCGTCTTCGCCACGCCGCAGCAGGCCACCGAAGACAGTGGCGAGAGCCACCTGATCAACACGGCTGATCCGCGCACGGCATACGCCGCAGTGTCCGAGGCGATGGGCAGCGCTCCCCCGGCCGCCGACACCCAAGGGCTGGGGGACGTGTTCGGCACCATCTGGAACGGGGCCAAGGACGCGCTCCGGGTCGGCTCGTACTACACGATGAAGGGCCGCGCCGGAACGATCGGGGCTCAGGGCCTTGGGCCCTTCCTCACCCGGCTTCACCAGGCTGCGCCGGGTCTACGGGTTCACCTCATCGGGCACAGCTTCGGCGCCCGACTTGTCTCCTACTCCCTGGCCGGCATCCCGTCAGCGGCCGCGAGCCCGATCGCCTCGGTCACCCTGGTCCAGGGCGCCTTCTCGCACTGGTGCTTCACCGAGGCCGCCCAGAACCCGTTCGGCAGTGCCGGTGGCCTCTGTGGGGTGACCGACCGCGTCCACGGCCCCTACGCCGCCACCTTCACCTCGGCGGACTGGGCGGTGGGCGTCTGGTACCCCAAGGCCTCGTGCCTCGCCGGTCAGGATGCGCAGGACTACGAGGGGCCCGGTCGCTGGGCGGGGATGGGGTCCGACGGCTACCAGGGCGTGTCCCCGACGGCGGCCCTGACCCTGCCCCTCGGCGCCGGCACCCAGCTCGACGCGGGGACGTTCTACGACGTCGACGCCAACGCCGTCATCACCGATACCAGCCAGTCGTCCTTCGCCGGAGCCCACTCCGACATCCGTCACCCCGAGGTGGCCGCCCTCATCGCTGCGGCAGCCACGGCCTGAAACCTGCCTTGCGAACACCGAATACCCACGGATGCCGCATCGGCACACCCAGTCGGGGGCGCCGATGCGGCATACCGTCAGCCGTTCAGACGAGGGATGGCTTCAGGGTCTCGTGGCCGAGACGCACGTCCTGCATGTCCGGGGTCCTCAACAGGTGCCGCCGGCCGAGGCCGGCCAGGACGAACATGCCCAGCGAACCGAGCCCGCTGGCGATGGCGCCCCAGATGGCGATCGCACCGAAGGTTCCGAAGGCGTAGGCGTTGAGCAGCATCCCGCGCAGGGCGTTGCCCATGAACAGGGTCTGGCGCAGGTCACCGAGGGCCTTGACCTTGGTCGGGTCGGCCGCCGGGTCCTTGGCGAGGGTCGTGTACTGGCCGCTGACCTCTTCGTAGGTCTGGCCGTTTCCCGCCTTGTTCATGTGGACGAGGATGAAGTGGTCAGCGTAGGCCTTGGCCTGGACGCCGGTGGTCATCGGCTGGCCGGCATACTGCGCGAGGTAGGGCTTGATGAGCGGGTCGGCGATGGCCGGACCCGCGGGCATCGTGATCTTCTGCTGCGACAGCTGGTCGTGCACGGCGCCGTTGGCGAACGAGCCGGCCCAAGCAAGGAGCCCGCAGGCGATGAGAAGTACGACAGCGACGATCGCGCCGCCGGTGGTGAGAAGCGCGTCCAGAGTCCTGCGGCGCATGATGTTCCTCCTGGTTCGGGGTCGGGGTCTCCCGACGGCTGCACTGTTGTTTCCTCGTCAACCATCTCCCGGTCGCCTCGGTTGCGGCAGGGACGAAGGTCACCTCTTCGGCGGTGCGCTGGAGGCCGCTGGCCTAGCATCGAGGCCATGTCGACAACCGCCGGACCTCCACCGGCAACGCCCTGGCCCGGGGCCAGTGCCCTCGACCTGGACGACTTGTTGGCCGAGCTGAGGTCCCGAGCCTCGTCGGCGCTGCGGTCCCAGGAACGGTTGCGTGACCTGCTCAGCGCGGTCGTTGCCGTCACGACCGACCTGGAGCTGTCTGAGGTCCTCGGCCGGATCGTGGACTCGGCGATCACCCTCGTCGATGCCCGGTATGCCGCCCTGGGCGTGCTCAGCAACGACGGCAGCTACCTGGTGCAGTTCATCACCCGGGGGGTGACCGAGGAGGAACGGGCACTGATCGGTGACCTTCCGCGCGGGCACGGTGTCCTCGGCCTGCTCATTCGCCACCCGCACCCCCAGCGACTGGACGACATCGGATCCCACCCGGACTCCTACGGCTTCCCGCCCAACCACCCGGCGATGCATTCCTTCCTCGGTACGCCCATCCGGATTCGGGATGAGGTCTACGGCAACCTCTACCTGGCCGAGAAGCGGGGAGCCACGGCCTTCACGGCCGAGGACGAGGCCACCCTCGTCACCCTCGCCGCTGCGGCCGGAGTCGCCATCGACAACGCCAGGCTCTTTGAGTCCGGCCGCCGCCGACAGTCCTGGGGTGACGCCGTCTCCGACATCACTCACCTGCTGCTCGAGCGGGAGGATGAGCAGGGGGCGCTCGCGTTGCTCGCGGCCCGCTGCTGCGAGGTCGGCGGCGCGGCGTATGCCGCGGTGGCAACCCTTGAGGAGGTCGAGGACGGTCTCGGCCTCGTGCTGCGGGCCACGCACACGACCGACGATCCCCAACCGGCCGGCGCCGCGCTCCTCGGGCACCTGCTCGACGGTCCCGTGTGGTCGGCCCTGAGCGCGACCCGGCGCGCGACCATCATCGGCGAGACCGACGAAAACTCCGCCGAGCAGACCAGGGCCGAGATCGCCCGGGTCATCGGTCTGGATCGGGCGGGGTCCGGCACGCCGTCCCGCGGGGTCACCCCGATCGCGGTCGTCCCGCTGACAGCAGGGCCGGACGAGCTGGGCCTGCTCGTCCTCGGAGTATCGGTGGAGACCGGGTCGGGGGCGGCCTGGACCGAGCGGCTGGGCGAGATCGCCGAGTTCGTGAAGCAGTCGGCACTGGCCCTGCTCGCGGGCCGGGCCCAGCGGGACCGGGCCGCCATGGCCTTGATGGGCGATCGCGAACGGATCGCCCGCGACATGCACGACCACGTCATCCAACGACTCTTCGCCACCGGCCTGTCCCTGCAGTCGGCCAGCCGGCTGGCCCAGAACCAGGCCATCAAGGCCCGGATCGAGGAGGCGGTCGACGACCTCGATGTCGGAATTCGGGAGATCCGGTCGGCGATCTTCGAGCTGCACCGCCCGTCGACGGTGTCTGCGCAGCGCGAACTGAACGCCTTGGCGTCGTCGTACTCTCGCGGGATCGGCGAGCCGCCCGCGCTGACCGTCACGGGGAGTCTGGACGGCCTGACGCCTGTGCAGTTCGCCGACGTTACGGCCGTCGTCGGCGAAGGTTTGTCCAACGTGGCACGGCACGCCGCCGCGAGGCACGCCTGGGTCAGGGTCGCGGTGACCGATGTGGTGACCATCGAGATCGAGGACGACGGAATCGGGGCCGACATCGACGCCGGTCGCAGTGGCTTGGTCAACCTGGCCAAGCGCGCCGAGGATTCAGGCGGAACCTTCACCCTGACTCGTCGCCAGCCGTCGGGAACGATTCTGACCTGGCAGGTACCGCGATCCGGATGACGGGACCCGGGACCAAGGACCCGGCTTCTCCCCGCGACGGAGGGCCACGATGGACGACATGACAATTTCCGTGTATCTCCTCGACGACCACGAGATCGTCCGGCGCGGGCTGCGTGAGTTGATCGAGGCCACCGAGGACATCGAGGTCATCGGAGAGTCGGGTCTGGCCAAGGAGGCCATTCGGCGGGTCCCGGCCCTGCGCCCGGATGTGACGATCTTCGACGCCCGCCTAACCGACGGGTCGGGCATCGACGCCTGCCGTCAGATCCGGTCCCTCGACCCGACGATCAAGGGCCTGATCCTCACCTCCTTCGACGATGAGCGGGCCCTGACCGGCGCCATCCTCGCCGGCGCCTCCGGGTTCCTCCTCAAGGACATCCGGGGCAACGGCATCATCGACGCGATCCGCCGCGTCGCGGCCGGCGAGAACCTGCTGGCGACCGAGGACGCCCGCCGCCTCATCCAGACCTGGACGGTGCACGGTGACACCGACCCGTTGATCAGGACCCTCACGCCGCAGGAGCGGCGCGTTCTCGACCTCGTCGCCGAGGGGCTGACCAACCGGCAGATCGGTCGCACCCTGTCGCTCGCAGAGAAGACGGTGAAGAACTACCTGACCTCGGTCCTGGCCAAGCTCGGCCTGGAGAGCCGCACCCAGGCGGCGGTCTACGCCGCAACCCAAGGCGGCTCGATCGTCCACCCTCGCACGCCGTGAACCCAGCCGCGCCGTGAACCCAGCCGCGGGGCACCTTGACCTCATGCGGGGGCGCCAGCGTCAACCCTCTGTGGACTGCAGGACGGGCTGGGGCATCGGGCCGGCTGCGACGGGCACCACCCGAGCCCCTCGCGGCACCACGACGACGTCGCACGGAAGTCCGTTGAGGACAC
>JBDTBX010000120.1:0-2627 GCA_039923915.1 Nostocoides sp.
CGGCCTTGGCGGTGGCGATGGCGTGTCGCGACCCGAACTCGCCCACGTGGGCCCGCCCTCCGTTGAGGACGGCGCCGCTCCGGGGCGGAGCGATCTCGGTGAGGTAGCGGATGTGACCGAGCCGGCGAGCCCCCATCTCGACGACGAGGAACCTGGTCGACGCCGTGATTCGACACACAGTCAGGGGCACCCCGACCTCGGAGTTGAGCGAGCCGACCGGCGCGACCGTCTCCCCCACGCCGCGAAGGACGTCGGCGAGCAGGTCCTTGGTGCTCGTCTTGCCGGACGACCCCGTGATCCCGATGACCGTCAGGTCGGGTGCGGTGTCGATGAGGTGGCGGGCCAGGGCGACGAAGGCTCGCTGGTCGTCGTCGACGACGATGCAGGGCAGTCCGTCGACGGGTCGGGTGACGAGCGCCGCGACCGCGCCGGCGGCGGCGGCGGCGGGCACGAAGTCGTGACCGTCGAGGGCGTCCCCGATCCGGGCGACGTACAGGCTGCCGGCGGCGGCTTCCCGGGAGTCGGTGACGACCGGCCCGTCGACAACCAGATCGGCCGCCCGGCGCTCGGATACGCCAACCAGCTCGCCTCCGGTGATGGCTGCAATCCGGGCCAGGGACAACGGGATCACGCCGGCGCCTCCCCCGCGCCCGAAGGTGCGGAAAGGCCGGCGAGCGCTTCCTCGAGCGCGGCCCGCAGCTCGACCCGGTCGTCGAACGGGTGCACGACGCCGGCGATCTCCTGGCCGGTCTCGTGGCCCTTGCCGACGACCGCCACGGTGGCGCCGGGGCCGCTCGCGACGGCCTTGCGCACGGCGACCCGAATCGCGGCACCCCGGTCGGCCACCTCCTCGACTGACGCGGCCCCGCCGATGTCACCGGCGCCGCCCAGGACGGCGGCCCGGATCACCGCCGGGTCCTCGCCGCGGGGGTTGTCGTCGGTCACGATGACGATGTCGGCGCAGCGGGCGGCGGCCCGCCCCATGGCAGCCCGCTTGCCCCGGTCGCGGTCCCCGCCGGCCCCGAGGACGACGACGAGGATGCCCGGCGTCGTGGGTCGCAGCGCGGTGAGCGCGGCCTCGACGGCTTCCGGAGTGTGGGCGTAGTCGACGACCGCCAGCGGCCACGGCACGTCGGCCGCGCCGTTGGGCTCGACGCGTTCCATCCGGCCGGGCACGTGCGGGTCGGTGAGGATGGCCCGCTCGACCTCGTCGAGGCCCCGGCCGAGGAGCAGAAGGGTGAGCGCCGCCATCGCCGTGTTGACCCGGTTGAACTCTCCCGGCAGCGCCGAGCGCAGGTTCATGGTCGCCTCGGGGCCGGTCAGCGTGAACGCCGTGACGTCGGTGCCGTTGGGTGTTAGCTGCCAGTCGGCGTCGACACCGGCACGAGAACTGAGCGTCGTCACGGGCACCGTTGCCACAGAGGCGAGTTCACGCCCCCAATCGTCGTCGACGCACACGATGCCGCGTCGGCTGCGCAAAGGCGTGAACAGGGATGCCTTGGCTTCGAAGTAGTCGCGCATCGTCGGGTGGAAGTCGAGGTGGTCCTGAGAGAGGTTGGTGAAGAGGGCGAGGTCATAGATGACTCCGTCGACCCGGTGCAGGGTCAACGCGTGGCTCGATACCTCCATGACGCAGGTGTGCAGCCCCCGCTCGGCCATGACGGCGAGCAGGGCGTGCAGGTCGGTGGCCTCCGGGGTGGTCCGGACGCTCGTGATCCGCTCGGCGCCGATCCGCGTCTCGACGGTTCCGATCAGGCCGGTCTGCTCGCCCAGGGCCGCCAGGGCCGAGGTGACCAGGTGGGCCGTCGTCGTCTTGCCGTTGGTCCCGGTGATTCCCACCATCTGCAGGTCGAGGTCGGTTGTCCCGTAGACGACCCGGGCGACGTCGCCCAGCACGGCCCGCGGATCCTGGATCACGATGAGAGGCAGGTGGACCCCTGCGGCCCCGGCGATGCCGCGACCCGCCTCGTCGGTGAGGATCGCGGTGGCCCCCGCCGCGACGGCGGGGACCGCGAACGAGGCTCCGTGCGCGTTGGCGCCGGGCAGTGCGGCATACAGGTCGCCACCGGTGATGGCACGGGAGTCCAGGCTCACACCGCTCACCGTGGTGGCGGGATCGCCCGCCAGGATCGCCGATCCGAGGGCGGACACACCGAGGACCAGGTCGCGCAGAGAAGTGGGTGCGGTTGGTGTGGGACGAGGGAGGTACATCGGTCAGCGAGCCTACCGGCCGCCCGTCCGCTGCCTGTCATGCAGAACCGTCGGGTCGTCGGCCGACGGCGGGCCGTCGAGCTTGATCTTCAGCTGTGGTGGCGTGGTCCCCGTCGGCGGGATCTTCAACTCCTGCAGCGCGTAGGTCATGACGTCGTGGAAGACCGGAGCGGCCACGGTTCCACCGTAGTAGCCCTTCACCGGCCGCTGGAGGATGACGGCGACGACGATCTGTGGCTTGTCGGCCGGCGCGTAACCGATGAAGCTGGCCGTCTTGCCCTGGTACACGCCGTGGGCGCTCTGGCCCGTCCCGACGGTCACCGTACGGTCGGCCGTCCCGGTCTTGCCGGCCACGCGGTAACCCGCGATCTGGGCCGCCGGCGCGGTGCCGTCCTTGCTCACCACGCCCTCGAGCA
>JBDTBX010000121.1:0-2742 GCA_039923915.1 Nostocoides sp.
TGGGTCGGCACCACGCAGGTGTCGGCCCTCCCTGGTCTGTGCTGGTTGTCCCATGCCCGGGCCCGCGGATCAGCGGATGGTTTCACCGTCGCCGATGCCGACGATCCACAGGCGGGTGACCGCAGACGTTGACATCTCGATGCTCACGCGCTGGCCCGGGCGTAGGCGGCGTAGGCCGCTGGCGTCCACAACGGGGCCGTCAAAGGGAATCTCGCGGCCGTCGTCGAGCAGCACGCTGCCCGAACCGCTCTCGTCGTCATATTTGTGCACGCTGGCTTGCATGGGGTCAGGTTAGTCCAAGGTCAGGTGCAGCACGGCCGCGGTGTGTCTGCCTACCCCGATGGTGACAGCCCGGCGCAGTGCCTGGTCGTCGTCCACATCGGTCCGTAGCGCTGGCAGATCCAGATTCAGCCTGACGCAGTCGCGCGCGTGCGCAGCTGCCTTCTTGGTCGCCCGCTTGCGGGCTGCGCGCGGGGCCGCCGGGGCGGTCTCGCCAGCGGCGCCGTCCGGGGCAGTCGCATCAGCGGTTGCCCCGTCGGTGGTGGTGAATGCGGTGGGTTCGTCGTGGGATGCCATCACTGGCGTCCTTCCACGGTCACCGTGTGACGCCACACCCGGATGCCCTGGGGCAACCCGTCGGCCGGTGGCCGATTCATTGTCGATCGGATCGAGGCGGCGCCCCGACCCGGAAGTCGGTATGTCTCCCCCGGGGGCGGCTCGCGAGGTTTCGCGGCACCGCTCAGGGGGCGACGGTGTCCTTGTCGGCAGCCAAGGGATCAGCCACCCTCGCGGTTGCGGTCAGCGGGCCCTGCGCCAGTCGGGTCACCCGTGCGGGAGTCGGAAGCGCGAAGCCGATCGCACGCAGCGCGGTCAGGACGTCGTCGGGCCGTGTGGCTGGTGTGGTGTGCCGCACGACCATGGTCAGTATCGCACACGGCATACGCCCCGCATCGGAACCGTCCACCGGATCGACGACGGCGTCCAGGACGGCCGGTCGGACGTCGAAGGTCTTGGGCCCGGTCTTGAACGTGCGGGTCACCTCGGCCGAGGGGGCAGCAAGGAAGTCCCGTATGCCGTCCGCCGCCTCCTGGGCGGTCACGTCCGGGAGCTCGACGAGCCACGAACTGGCCTCGAGACGGTCGGCGAGCGCCCCCGGCGCCGCCTCGACGACCTCGAGCACGTCGAGGCCGACGGGCAGCGCCTCGTCGAGGGCGGCGCGGACCGACTCCGGGTCGACCCGCTCGGTGACCGAGATCTCGAAGTACTCGGCCTCGCTCGCAGCTCCCGTCGGTGCCCCGTTGGCGTAGGAGATCTTGGGGTGGGGGTGGAAGCCCGCGCTGAACGCCATTGGCACCCCGGCGCGGCGCAGCGCCCGCTCGATCGCGCGGGAGAAGTCCCGAGTGGAGGAGAACCGCAGCCGACCCCGTTTGGCGTAGCGGACCCGCAGCTTCTGAACGGCCGGGGCCGGCGGCGGGCCCTCGGGGACGCGTTGGGGAGCCATGCCGCCCAGCCTAGAGCGGCGTCCGTGGTCTGTGCCTCACTGAACAATTTGGCGGGTCAGTGGCGTGCGAGAAAGCCGCGGATCTGCTCGCGCGGACGGTCGCGCAACTCGGGGCCGTGGGTGAAGGCCGCGAGCGTGTAGTCGAGCTCCGCGAGCCGATGGGCGGTCTGGGTCGTCATGACGAAGTTGGTGCAGAACGCCTTGATCGGCCACCGCACCCCGCGGACGTTGAAGATCGCGTCACCGGTGACCAGGACGCCGGTCGGCTCGTGCAGGTAGGAGCAGTGGCCCGGGGAGTGACCTGGCGTGTGCACGACGCGCAGCCCTCCGGCGACCGGGAGCAACTCGCCGTCACTCAGCTCCTGGTCGACCGGAACGGGCGGAAACGTCATCGGCACGTAGCGGTTGAGGAAGCGCCCCATCCGGGACGACTCATCCCGCGGCGGCGAGTCCCCCTCGCGCGCCCACGCCGCGTCCTCGGCATGCACCCCGAAGGCCCGTCCGGTCGCCTCCGCCACCTGCGCCGCACCACCGGCGTGGTCGCCGTGGGCGTGGGTCAGCAGCAGCCGCGTGACGTCCTGCGACGCCGAGCCGATGGCCGCCAGTCCAGCCATGACCTTCGGCCCGCTCGCCTTGATGCCCATGTCGAGCAGGGTGACCTGCCCGTCGTCGTCGCGGAAGATGAAACCGTTGACGAAGTCGCCGAGCAGCGGGATTCGCCAGACGCCCGGGGCGAGGGAGACGACCGGGGATTTGGCCATGGCCGAACCCTATGTCTGGACTGTGCCCGGGGGCTCGGTTCCAGCGATAGCGTCACCAAAGTGACCACCATCGACCGCGGCCGGCTCGCCTCGCTCCTCGCCGCCGAGCAGACGGCCTACGAGAGCGCCCACCCCCGCAGCCGGGCCGCGTACGCCGCGGCGACCAACCTGTTCGGGCAGGTGCCGATGACCTGGATGAACATGTGGAGCGGCGGCTTCCCGCTCCACCTCGACCTCGCCGCCGGCAACCGGATCCACGACGTCGACGGGCATGCCTACATCGACTTCGCTCTCGGCGACACCGGGGCGATGGCCGGGCACTCGCCAGCAGCCACCGTCGCGGCCGTGCATCAAAGGATGGGCGACCTCGGGGGGATCACGACGATGCTTCCAACCGACGACGCGCAGTGGGTCGCTGCTGAGCTCACCCGACGGTTCGGTATGCCGCTCTGGTCGTTCGCGCTCTCGGCCACCGACGCC
>JBDTBX010000122.1:0-3113 GCA_039923915.1 Nostocoides sp.
CTCTCACCAGCTTGGGCCGGACAGTGGTCCTTGCCTCGGCTGCGGCCCTCATCGTCATGGCGCTCTCGGGAGTGGTCGTCGGTGTTGGGGGTGCGGCTCGGCGGCGGCTGGGCACCGCGTTGACCCTCGGTTTCGCCCTGCCTGGCACCGCCCTGGCGATCGGGGTGCTGATCTCCTACGGGCCGTGGCTGGGCGGGTCGGCGGTGATCATCCTTGTTGCCTACCTCGGCAAGTGCGCGGCGCTGGGCTACCGTGCTCTGGCGTCCGGAGCCGACCGGGTCGCGCCGGAGCTGGGGCAGGCCGCCCGGGCCAGCGGAGCCGACCCCATGACCGTGTTCCGCACCATCACGGCCCCGGTGACGGTGACCGGCTTCCTCGCGGCAGGCGGACTCGTCCTGCTGTTCGCCCTGCACGAGCTGACCATGAGCAGCATCCTCTACGGACCGGGCAGCCAGACCTTCGCGGTCGTCGTTCTCAACCAGCAGCAACTGGGCGATGTCGGGGTCAGCGCGGCCCTGGCGGTGGTCCTCACCCTGCCGCCTCTCGCTGTCGTCGGCGCGGGTCTGGCGATGTATGCCGCGCGCGAACATCGCGGCCAGCGTCTTGGCCATCGCGGCGCTCCCGTGCAGACCTCGTGGTTGGCCGCCCGTCCGGCGGAGTCGCGATGACCACGACCTCGGCGCTGCGTCTCGCTGACCTGTCCGTCTCCTACGGCCACGTCAGCGTCTTGGCGGGGCTCGACCTCGAACTGAACGCAGGAGAGGTGATCGCGCTGCTGGGCTCGTCCGGGTCGGGCAAGACCACCTTGCTGCACACCGTCGCGGGGTTCATCGAGCCCGACTCGGGCGTCGTGACGATCGGCGACCAGGTCGTGGCCGGACGGGGCCGATGGGTGCCGCCCGAGGAGCGCCGGGTCGGCCTCGTGTTCCAAGGCGCTGCTCTGTGGCCGCACCTCACGGTCCTGGACACCGTGGCGTACCCGATGCGTCGCCGGGGCGCGTCAAAGACGGCGTCGCGCCAGAAGGCCGGTGGACTGCTCGAACGGCTAGGGCTGCTCGCCCTCGCTGACCGGTTCCCCGCCCAGTTGTCGGGTGGCGAGCAGCAGCGGGTCGGCCTGGCGAGGGCGTTGGCTCGCGACCCCGCCCTCTTCCTCTTCGACGAGCCCACCGCCCACCTGGACACTCACCTGCGTTCGGTGGTTCTCGAGGAGATCGCCCGGCGCCGTGCGTCCCTGGGCGCCGCTGCCCTGTACGCCACGCACAACGCCGCGGAGGCCTTGGCCATCGCCGACCGGATCGCGGTGCTGAGGCGTGGTCGGCTGGTGCAGGTCGGGACTCCGCGGCAGCTCTACATGCAGCCCGTCGACGTGGAGACCGCCCGGCTGACCGGGCCGGCGTCGTTCCTCGACGCGTCCGCTCTTCGCCCACCCGGTGCCGGCTCGGCCCGCGGCCAGGTGCTCGTGCGGCCGGACTGGGTCCGGCTCGACGGCGACCTGCCGGGGTGGGTGGAGACTGTGCGGTACCGAGGCCCGCATACGGACCACGTCGTCTCCGTCCTGGGTGGGCACCTGCTCGCCACCTCTCCCGGCCCACCTCGTCTGCGCGCAGGGGACCCGGTCGGGGTCACCGTGACCCACTCCTGGCCGCTTCCGGTGGCGCCCGCTGTCCCGGGGGAGAGCACTCGCCGGCCGGTCAACCGCGAAAAGGCCGAGACGGATGCATGAGGTCTCCCTCTGCGGCGCGATCTATCAGATCGCCGACCGCGCCGCAGCGGGTCGCGACATAGCGGTGATCCACCTCCAGGTCGGCCAACTGCGTCAGGTGGTGCCGGACACCCTGACGTTCTGCTGGACCGTCGTGTGCGACGACACCCCACTGGCCGGATCCCGTCTGGACGTCGACTATCGCCCCGTCATCCTCCGGTGCCGTCAGTGCGGCGAGTCCACGACGCTGTCGGGCGAACTGCTGCTCCTCTGCGGCGGGTGCGGAGCCACGGACGTGTCCGTTGTCGGCGGCGAGGAACTCCTCGTCACCTCAGTAGACCTCGCGGAGGGCTGATCATGGGACGTTTCCACCGACACGACGACGGCACCACCCACCAACACGGCGTCGCCGAGCACCATCAGCACGACCTTCCGTCGTCGGGGGACACCACCGCGAAGCACGATCTCGGGGACATGTCCGGGTACGGCACCGGACCCGAACGGATCCAGGTGCTGGAGCGCATCTTCGGTGAAAACGACCGCACGGCTCGACGGAACCGTGAGCTCCTGGACACCAATAATGTGGTGGCGATCAACATGATGTCCTCGCCAGGAGCCGGTAAGACCCTCATCCTGCAGCGCACGCTGGCCGCCATGGCCGAGAGCACCGCAATCGGGATCATCGAAGGTGACATCGAGACGAGCATCGACGCCGACCGTCTAGCCGGATACGGGGCGCAAATCGCACTGCTCAACACCAGCAACGGGTTTGGTGGCGAGTGCCACCTCGACGCGCCGATGGTGAGGTCCGCGCTGGGGCGCCTGACCCTCTCGGAGTTGGAACTGCTCATCGTCGAGAACGTCGGTAACCTGGTGTGTCCGGCCGACTTCGATGTCGGCGCTCACCACCGGGTCATGGTCTTCGCCATCACCGAGGGGGAAGAGAAGCCCCTCAAGTACCCGGTTATGTTCCGCTCGGTCGAACTGCTCCTTCTGAACAAGATCGACCTGCTGCCGCACCTGGACTTCGACATGGCGCTGTTCGAGCGCAACCTCAGGTCGGTCAACCCCACCGTGTCCGTCCTGACGGTCAGCGCCCGGACGGGGGAAGGCTTCGACGACTGGTTTGCCTGGCTCAAGCACTCGCTGGTCGTGCCAACCGCCGGTGAAGCACTCTCAACGTAGGATCAGCTAGAGCCTGACCCCAAGCACCGGCTTTGTGGTTGGCTCCTACACGTCAAGGCACCTGCCGGCAGTCGACCGCCGTAGGACAAGACCGTACCGACGAGCAAGGTAGGTCCGATGCACCGCCTGGTCAGCACGTGACCCCGCCGGGTGGGCCAGGGCGTCAACGACGGAGGGTCCGGCCCCCACCGGCTCGGTGGGGGTGCTGGCGCCGCCTTCCCGCAGG
>JBDTBX010000123.1:0-6645 GCA_039923915.1 Nostocoides sp.
CGGTCAGTCCGCCTTGCTGAAGCCCGCGCGCTGGGCGGCCTCCTCGTCGTGGAACCAGACGTGCGGATCGGCGCTGTCGTATGCCGGGTGCTCGGGGGTCAGATAGGTCCTGGTGTCCTCCCAGGCCTGGATCGGGTGGCCGAGCGGCATCGCGCGGTCATCGAGGGTCGCAGCCGAACCCACGCCGTAGCCGCCGTCGCTGACCTCCTGCAGGTCTGAGATCCTGCGTCCGCCGTCTCCGGTGCCTGCGCCGTCGGTTGGTGCGTCGTCGGTTGGTGCGTCGTCGTTTTCCGAGTCGTCGTTTTCCGTGTCGTCGGATTCTGCCTCGCCGGTCACCACTTCTTCGCTGGCGTTCGGCGCTTCGGTCTGCGCCGGCACGTCTGGAGCCCCGTCACCGTCGGTCTCGCCACCCCCTTCGTCCCAGCCGCTGCCCTCGACCGACCGGTCGGCAACCGAACCGTCGGCGTGGTCGTCCGCGGCCGAGACGGTGGCCTCCGGGGATTCGGCGTGGTCGGCGTCGAAGGCGCCCTCGGTGACCTCCTTGGGTTCGTCCGCCTCAGCGGACTCGCTCACGTCGTCGTCGAAGTGCGGGTGGGTCGGGTCTCCGCGCTCTTCGGCGACCGTGTGCGCCGGGTCCCATTGGGACGTCGTCCAATTCGGCTGATCGGCGCTGCCCTCGGCGTCGCCCTGTGCGGTGGGCGCTGCTGGCGACGCGGGCTCCGGGTCAGGCTCGCTCGCAGGCTCCGGGTCAGGCTCGCTCGCGGGCTCCGGGTCAGGCTCGCTCGCGGCATACCCCGATTCGTCGCCCACCCCGGCACCCCGACGGGGCTGGTACTGGTCGGGATCCCCGGTCGCCGCGGGCGCGGCCTCCTGGGCGGCCGAGGATGGAGCTGTCTGGACGGGGTCGAAGATCGAGGCGCGGGGCTCACCATCACTGGCTGCGGGCCTGAGGCCCGCGGCGGCGGCGACACCGGCAACACCGGCGGCACCAGCCGCGCCGGCCACGCCGGCAAGGCCGGCGGCCCCCGAGGCATCAGGTGGCATCGCGCCCACCGGCGAACCGAGTCTGCGCTCGCCGTCGGAGTCGTTGCTGGCCGAGCCGCCCGAGGATCCGCGCCGCACCAACCACGCAACGCCGAGCAGGATCAGTAGCAGCAGGATGATCCAGAACCACTTCATCGAAGTCTCCAGGGGACGGCGGAGGGGTGTCGAGACGAACCTACCCGCCAGTCGGGTCCAATATCCTGTCGACTGTTCAGCGAATATCCGCTGCTCAGGGAGCAGCCAGACCCAAGTCAGCGATGGACTTCTCGCGCATCTCGACCTTTCGGACCTTTCCCGTCACGGTCATCGGGAAGGAGTCGACAATCTGGACATACCGGGGAACCTTGTACTGCGCGAGCTTCCCGGTGGCGAAGGCACGCACGTCCTCGGCGGTGAGCGGTGCGGCACCCTCGCGCAACCGGATCCAGGCGCACAGCTCTTCGCCATACTTCGCATCCGGCACCCCGACCACCTGGGCGTCCTGGATGTCGGGGTGGGTGTAGAGGAACTCCTCGATCTCCCGCGGGTAGACGTTCTCACCGCCGCGGATGACCATGTCCTTGATCCGGCCGGTGATCTGGACATAGCCGTTGTCGTCCATGACGGCCAGGTCGCCGGTGTGCATCCAGCCGTCGACGAGCACCTCAGCCGTCTTCTCGGGGTCGTTCCAGTAGCCGAGCATCACCGAGTAGCCCTTCGTGCAGAACTCGCCGGGCTCCCCGCGGGGCAGCGTCTCGTCGGTGACCGGATCGACGACCTTGATCTCCAGGTGTGGGCACACCCGACCGACGGTGCCGACCTTGCGCTCGAAGGAGTCGTCGGTGCGGGTCTGCGTCGACACCGGCGAGGTCTCGGTCATCCCGTAGCAGATCGTCAGCTCCTCGATCCCCGCCGCGATGACCTTCCTCATCAGCTCGGCAGGGCACGGCGAACCGGCCATGATCCCCGTCCGGACCGAGCCCAGCTCGTATGCCGCGAAGTCCGGTAGGGACCATTCGGCGACGAACATCGTCGGCACGCCGTAGAGCGATGTGCACCTCTCCGCCTGGACGGCGCCCAACGTTGCGGCCGGGTCGAAGCCGGGTGCCGGGATCACCATGGCCGCACCGTGTGACGTGCAGGCGAGGTTGCCCATGACCATGCCGAAGCAGTGGTAGAACGGGACCGGGATGCAGACCCGGTCGGCCTCGGTGTAGCGGCACAGCTCGCCGACGAGGTAGCCATTGTTGAGGATGTTGCGGTGCGACAGGGTCGCGCCCTTGGGGAATCCTGTGGTGCCAGAGGTGTATTGGATGTTGATCGCCTCATCCGGCATGAGGCCCGACTGGATCGCCCGCACGTCGTCGAGGGACACTGCGTCCCCACCGGCGAGGAACGCGGTCCACCGGTCGGTGCCGAAGTAGACGGCGTCCAACAGGTCGGGGCAGTCGCCGCGCACCTCCTCGACCATCACGGCATACGCGCTCGTCCTGAACGACTCGACCCCGAGGAGCAGCGCGATTCCGGCCTGCCGCAGCACGTAGGCGACCTCGTGGGTCCGGTACGCGGGGTTGATGTTGACCAGGATGAGGCCGACCTTGGCGGTGGCGTACTGGACGAGGGTCCACTCGGCGCGGTTGGGCGCCCAGATCCCGACCCGTTCGCCCTTGGTCAGACCAGCAGCGACCAGCGCACGGGCCAGCCGGTCCACCTGCGCCCCGAACGCGGCATACGTCCACCGGATGCCCTGGACGACGTCGACGAGCGCCTCCCGCTCGCCGAATCGGGCGATCGTCGCGTCGAGGTTGTCCGGGATCGTCTGCTCCAGCAGGGGCGGCCCGGCCTCCCCGATCGTGTACGAGGGCGCGGGCGACAGCGTGGAAGTCATGCGTTCTCCTGCCTTGGTGCGGCGATGACCCTCCCATCCCATCGCGCGCACCGGGCTACGGCAAGGGCTGCCGTAGCGGAGTCGGCCGGGAGCGGGCGGCGGCGACCGACAGGACCAGGTCGGACAACGCCAGGACCTCGCCGCCGAGGGTGACGCAGGCGTGCCGGGCCGGAACGGCGTCAGGCATGGATGACCTCGGGAATCCGTCGGTGGGGTGGCACCTCCCCCCGGACCCGGCCAGCGGAGCAACTGCGGCCCGCCTGCCGCGTGTCCTCCGGTCAGAGGATGACCCCCGGGTTGAGAATCCCGCCAGGGTCGAGCGCGTCTTTGATCCGGCGGGTGAGGGCCATGACGTCGGGGCCCAGCTGGTCGGGGAGGGCGGACTTCTTGAGCCGACCGACCCCGTGCTCGCCAGTGATCGTCCCGCCGAGGGAGATGGCGAGGGCCATGATGGCGTCGAACGCATTCCTGGCTCTCGCAGCGGAATCCGGGCTCGCGGCGTCATGGACGATGATCGGGTGGGTGTTGCCGTCCCCTGCGTGGGCTACGACCGGGATCTCGACGGCGTAGCGGTTCGCGATCGCCTCGATCCCGGTCAACAGGTCCGGAAGGAGGGGGATGGGGACACCCACATCCTCGAGGAGGAGCGACCCGCGACGCTCGATGGCGGGGAAGGCGGCACGCCGCGCCTGGGCGAACTGCTCGCCTTCCTCGGCGTCCTCGGTGGTGAAGCACTCGGTTGCCCCAGCCGCGCGGCATACGGAGTCCATCGTCTGGACCTCGGTCGAGCAGACGCCGCCGGCCGCATCGGACTGGGCGAGCAGGAGTGCGCCGGCGCCACGGTCCAGGCCCATCGGACGGTAGTCCTCGACGGCGTTGATCGAGGCCCGGTCCATGAGCTCGAGCATCGAGGGGCGAAGGGTGGCCCCGATCGCGACGACGGCCCGCGCCGCGGAAGCGACGTCGGGGAAGGTGGCCACGAGGGTCGCTGCGGGTTCCTGTCGCGGGATGAGGCGAAGGGTCGCCCTCGTCACGATCCCGAGCGTCCCCTCGCTGCCGACAAAGAGCTTGAGAAGGGACAGCCCGGCAACGTCCTTGATCCGCGGACCGCCGAGGCTGATGAGGGTCCCGTCGGCCAGGACGACATCGAGACCGAGTACGTAGTCGGTCGTGACGCCGTACTTGACGCAGCACAGACCACCCGCGTTGGTGGCGATGTTGCCGCCGATCGAGCAGATCTCGAACGAGCTCGGGTCGGGCGGGTACCAGAGGCCGTATGCCGAAGCCGCCTTCTTGACCTCCGCGTTCAGGGCGCCGGGCTCGACCACTGCCGTGCGCGTCGTCGGGTCGATCGTCACCTCGCGCATCCGGTCCAGGCTGAGCGTGATCCCCCCCTCGACGGCCAGGGACCCGCCCGACAGGCCCGAGCCGGCGCCGCGCGGAACGACGGGTGTGCCGTGCGCGGACGCCCAGCGCATCGTCGCCTGCACCTGGGCGGCCGTCGTCGGACGGACGACCGCGAGCGGCATACCCGCACTGCGGTCACCGGTCCAGTCGTGCCGGTAGGCCTGGATCGATTCTGGCCGGGTCAGCACCGCGTCGGCGCCGACGGCGGCCACGAGTTGCTCGAGGGCCGCGTCGTCGCTCACCCTCCCAACGTACTGGGCGTCGGCCGACTCACGCCGCCTTGACGAACTCGAGGGGCTCGCGGGGGTCCCGGCCCTTTGGGTTGGGCACCGTCGGACCGAACGGCGGGTCAGTTGGTGGGCGTGGGCCGGAGCAGCTGGTCGAGGACGCCCTTGAGCAGGGCCTCGCGCAGCGCAGGTGCGGCCGCGTCGAGCAGTGCGTTGACCGGCGCCATCCGCTCGGGGAGGGCGATGGCGCCGCTCCCGTCCGCCAGACCTGCCGCGCCGAGGAGCTGGCCGAGGGTCGCCTCGTCGAGGGACGCGGGGTCGAGGGAGGCGAGCATCGCGTCCAGGCCCGGTGGCGTCTGGGCCGGTCCGGCCGCCTTGGCCACCTCGACACTCGCACGCAGGTCGTCGACGAAGGTCGGCACGGACGGCGCCGTCGCCGCACTGAGGGTCAGGTGCAGGGTGGCCGGCATCGCCCCGAACGCCAGCTGCGGCTGGACGAACCACCCGCGCGTCCGCATGTCGTCGGCGATCGTGAAGACGTCGAGCCCGGGGTCGGACGTCGTGAGACAGATCAGGGTCGCCTCGGGTTCGGCCACAACTCGAAGCTCGCGTATGCCGCTCACGGCCGCGGCGAGGTCGAGGGTCGCCTGCCGCGCAGTGGCCGCCAGCGCGGCATACCCCTCGTCGCCGATCGCCTCGGTGACGGCCCAGGCGGCGGCCAGCGGACCGCCGGACTTCGTCGACTGAGTCGTGCTGTTGAGCATTGTGTAGCCCGGCCACTGCGCGGAAGCGAACAGTTGCGGCATGCGGAGGGTTCCGTTGCGGTGCAACAGGATCGAGACTCCCTTTGGCGTATAGGCGTACTTGTGGAGGTCGACGGACATGCTCGTCACGCCGTCGACGGCGAAGGTCCAGTCGCGGGGGCGTTGGAGGAAGGGCAGGACCCAGCCGCCGATGCACGCGTCGACATGACAACGCAGACCACGCGCGGCGGCGACCGACGCGATCGCCGGAACCGGGTCGACGACGCCGTGGGCGTACGAAGGAGCGGAAGCGACGACGAGCACGGTCGACGCGTCGATCGTCGACGCCATGGCCGCGGGGTCCGCCCGGAAGGTGGCGGGATCGACGTCGACGATGAGCGGGCGGACGCCGAAGTAGTGGGCCGCCTTGTGGAACGCCGCGTGCGCGGTGCTGGGCAGCACCATCGACGGCCCGTCGATCTCGGGGCGCGAATCTCTTGCCGCCTGGACCGCGAGGAGGATCGACTCCGTGCCACCAGAGGTGACCGAGCCGACGAACCCTGTTGGCGCGTCGAGCAATCGGCCGGCGCGGGCCACGAGGTCGTTCTCCATGGCGAGCAGGCTCGGGAAGGCGGTCGGGTCCAGACCGTTGGCCGAGGAGAACATCGCCAGCGCCTCCCGCCCGAGGGCGTCGACGTCGGCCAGCCCCGAGTCGTAGACATAGCTGAGCGTTCGGCCCCCATGGGTGGGCAGGTCGCGCTCCCGCAGGGCCTTCAGGTGGGCGCGGATCTCCTCGAGGGCACGTCCGGCGGCGGTCATGGGTTTGCCTCACTGCGGGTCGGTTCGCGGCGTCGATAGGCCAGGAGCGGCCAGGCCGACAGTGCAATGAAGGCGGCCGGGACGATACCGAACCCGATGGCCACAGCGTGCACCGCGCCGGCGGTCTGCGGTGCCGTGCCGTCGGTCGAGGCGACGTAGCCGCCGAACGCCAGCACCGCGGCATACAGGCCGGGGCCGAAGGCGAGCCCCAGCGTCTCCCCCGCGGTCCAGACGCCGGTGAAGACACCGATCCGGTTCTCGCCCGAGCGTTCGGCATCGGCGGCGGCGACATCGGGGAGCATGGCCAGGGGGAACAGCTGGCACCCGGCATACCCGATCCCGACGAGCGCCACGGCCAGGGCGATGACGCCGACCGAGGTGCTCCTCAGGAGGTAGGTCGCCACGGCGCCGAAACCGAGGCAGGCCGACGCCGCGGCATACCCGATGCTCTTGCCACTGCGCTCCCCCACCCGCTGCCACAGGGGCGTGACCAGCAGTGCCGGCCCGACGAAACAGATGAACAGGATCGTCGAGGCCG
>JBDTBX010000124.1:0-3070 GCA_039923915.1 Nostocoides sp.
GCCCGGCAGGTCGCCGACGCCATGTCGGCGCTGAGGAGGTTCAGCTCCGACCCGGAGGCCGACCCCGGCCAGACCCGTGACCTCGCGGCACGGCTCCAGGACCTCCAGCGTCGGCAGGCCACCTTGCGCGAAGAGGGCGCCTGATGGCGTTCTCGCTTCGTCGACCCTCCCGCCCGAGCGCCCTGCCCGGTGCCGTCCGTGAGGCGTTGCACGACCGGACCCCGGAGAAAGTCCTGGCCTGGGCCGTCGACGACTCCACGGGGGACGTCGTCGTGGCGGGCATCCACCGCGTGTTCGTCGTCTCGCCGGATGGTCAGGTCGCTCTGGACCGTCCGTGGCACCTCATCGACGGTGGGTCCTGGGACGCCGATGACGAGGCCCTCACCGTGACCTGGGTCGAGGGGTCGCCCATCACCCGCTGGGTGTTTCGAGACGGTGCCACCTTCGTCCCCGAGACGCTCCGGGAGCGGGTTCAGGCCTCGGTGGTGCTGGCTGAGACCCTCCGGCTCGGGGGTCGCCGGACCGCGCGCGTCGTGCTCCGCCAGGACCTCGCCACGGGCTCGATGCTCGCTCAGACCCTCCTCGGTCCGGGCGTGCGAGCGGCCGACCCGGGCGTTCGTCAGCTGACCCAGGAGGCGATGGCCCGGCTCAAGGAGCAGGTGGGGATGCTCTGAGGGGAGCGGGCAGCCGACGACCACCGAAGGCCGTTTCGTGGCGCCGCGTCACCTTTGCTATGGTTTCCCAGCGCCATTCCCCTGTAGCTCAACTGGCAGAGCATTCGGCTGTTAACCGAAGGGTTGTTGGTTCGAGTCCAACCGGGGGAGCCCATCGATAAGGCCTCTGACCTGCGGAAACGTAGAATCAGGGGCCTTTTCAGTCCCAGTGCATCGACTATGCATCGTTCGGTACCTCAAGGGAGAGGCGTCGACCAAGACGAGGGCGAAGACCACGAGGGACGGGGGCTCCCAGATTCGGCCCTCCGAATCTGGTGTTTAGCTGCTTGACACTTGAAGTGTTTAGCGATTAAACTTAGACTCGTGAGGGCGCGAGAGGTGGTTGCAATGATCGAGGCACACGGTGGCATTCACGTCCGGACGGTCGGCTCCCACCGGCGCTACCGGGTAGAGCGTGACGGTGTGGTGGCGAGCACGGCCGTGCCGATGCACCCGGGGGACATACCCACCGGGACACTGCGGGCGATCGAGCGCCAGCTACAACCGGCGTTGGGAAGGAAGTGGCTGACGAAATGAACACCTACGACGTCATCGTGACCCGGGAGAAGGGCGCCTGGCTGGCCCAGGTGCCGACCGTCCCCGGCGCGTCCACCTTCGCCCGGTCCCTGCCGTCCCTGCTGACCTCGATCAGGGAGGTCATCGTCCTGATGGATGACCTGCCCGACGATGCGGCCCCGGAAGTGACTCTCACCTTCGACGTCGAGGATCGGGCCGTCCACGAGGCCGGACACTTGGCCGACGAGCGCCGGGACATTGCCGCGCGTGAGCGCGAGCTCCAGTCCGCCACCGCCGACGCCGCCCGCCGACTCACCCAAGCCGGCTACTCGGTGCGCGACGCAGCGGTCATGCTCCACATCACCCCAGGCCGCGTCTCCCAGCTCACCAACGCCTGAACCGTGCCCCCGGAGTCCTTTGCTCCGTCTCGATGCTCGCCGACTGAGGATCACCCCTAGAAGCGAGCACAGGGAATGCGTCGGGGTGCGTTCTCGAGGTCTTCGAGCCGGACCCGGATGGCTCGGCCGCCGCACCGGTAGGCCGGCAACGTGCCAGCGGCGATCCACCTCCGGATCGTCTTCACCGACACGGCCAAGGATTGGGCCGCGTCGTCCACACTCAGATAAACGGGGCGGGCATCTGGTTGTGTGGCCATCATGCCCACCCGCCCGCGATTCGCAAATCCCCCTTGGGCGGCTTGAGGCACGGCGGGGCCTTGTGTGCTGCGCCCCAGTCGAAGAACGTTGACCCAGCGACGCCGTGGTCCTCGCAGATGTTCTTGACGGTCAAGTGCAGGCGTCGTGGGCCTTGCTGGTTGGCCATGGGGTGCTCCTCTTCGTCGACCTACTCTGTAGACGGCTGTTTGGGGGCACCATCGGCAAATGCGGCTGACGGTCCCCTGCGTCCGACTGGCGAGCACAGAGCCGTCGGCGTAGCTGTGGACAACCACTGCTTGAAGTGACCATAGACAATCCGCGCTAGGCTTGGGTCATGGAAACGACCGCCCCCGGCGCCGTCCTTCGCGCGGCGCGTCAGAAGTCCGGCCTCTCGCAGACTGAGCTGGCGCGGCGGGCCAACGTGGCTCAGAGCGTGATCAGCGCCTACGAGGCGGGGCGCCGGGAGCCGGCAATGTCCACCCTGAGCAGGCTTGTTGAGGCCACGGGACATCGACTGACCGTCACGGTGGAGCCCGACCAGTCGCCGGTGAGGGTGCGCGGGATCCCCAATACCCCGCTCGGCCGACGTCTTCGACACCGACGTTACGCGCTCATCGCCGCTGCAACGCTCCATGGAGCCAGCAACCTGCGCGTGTTCGGCAGCGTTGCTCGTGGGGAAGACGGGCCAGGCAGCGATGTCGACCTGCTCGTGGACCTTGCACCGGGTACGGGCCTGGTCGCGTTGGCCGCGCTGGAGCGGGAACTGGCAGCGATCCTTGGAGTCCACGTCGACCTGGCGCCGAGTGACAGCCTCAAGCCGCGGGTGCGCGACCGTGCCGAGCGAGAAGCCATCGCCCTGTGAGTCGCCACGATGACGAGCGCTTCGCGGACATCCTGGACGCCATCGAAGCCATCCGTCGGCACCTTCGACGGGGAGACCTGACCGACGGCCTGGTCTACGACGCGGTCCGGGTTCGCCTCATCGAGATCGGTGAAGCCGTCAAAGCGCTCCCGCCGGAGGCCGTTGCGACCGAACCGGCAACGCCGTGGCGAGACATCGCGGCGATGCGTGATCGCTTGGCCCATCGGTACTTCGACACGATGCATGCCATCGTCGCGGCCACTGTGGCGAACGACCTGCCCGAACTCGAGGCCGCAGTGCGGCGACTCCGGGCAGCGATGGCG
>JBDTBX010000125.1:0-4341 GCA_039923915.1 Nostocoides sp.
GCCGCCGACCTGCTGAGCGAGCTGCCGCCGGAGCGGGCTGAGGCGCTTCTGCAGATCATGGAGCCGGACGACGCCGCCGACCTGCGCCGCCTGCTCACCTACGACGAGAACACCGCCGGCGGTCTGATGACGACCGAGCCGGTCATCCTCGGGCCCGAAGCGAGCATCGCCGAGGCGCTGGCCGTCGTCCGTCGCCAGGAGCTCTCCACGACCCTCGCGACGACCGTTTTCGTGTGCCGGCCTCCCCTGGAGACCCCGACCGGCACGTTCCTCGGCGTCGTCCACATCCAGCGGCTCCTGCGTGAGCCCCCGCACGCCCCGATCGGCGGGATCCTCGACAAGGGGGTCGAGCCGCTCCCCCCCAGCGCGCCGCTGGACCAGATCACCCGGATGCTCGCGACCTATGACCTCGTGGCCATCCCGGTGGTCGACGATGCCGGCCTGCTCGTCGGTGCCGTCACCGTTGACGACGTCCTCGACCACCTGCTCCCCGACGACTGGCGAGAGGACCGGCGGGAGGTGACCCATGGCTGAGCGGCGCGACCGCGGCAACCGGATCGACCAGCCCCGGGAGATCCGCCCCCGCCTGATTCCCCGCCCGACCTACGACCCCGACTTCTTCGGCCGGTTCGCCGAGCAGTTCGCCCGGTACATGGGGACGGCCCGTTTCCTGCTCTACATGACGGTCTTCGTCATCGTGTGGATCACGCTCAACATCGTCGGCTTTGTCCACCACTGGGACCAGTACCCGTTCATCCTCCTCAACCTGTTCTTCTCCACCCAGGCCTCGTATGCCGCTCCGTTGATCCTGCTCGCCCAGAACCGCCAGGACGACCGAGACCGGGTCACCATCGAGCAGGACCGGGCCCGCGACGAGCGCAACCTCGCCGACACCGAGTTCCTCACCCGCGAGGTCGCCGCCCTCCGCATCGCCCTGCGCGACGTCGCGACCCGCGACTTCGTCAGGGGCGAGCTGCGCGACCTGCTCGATGAGCTGGAGGAGCGGAGAACGGTCATCCAGGCACCGACCGAGGCCGACGAGGAGGGCGAGGGGCAGGCGACCTAGCATGGAGTCCATGCCCAGCGTGACCCCCGAAGCCCTCCGTGCCGCCCTCGCGACGGTCATCGACCCCGAGATCCGCCGACCGATCACCGACCTGGGGATGGTCGAGTCCGCCGAGGTCGACGACGCCGGGCACGTCGAGGTGACGATCCTGCTCACCATCTCCGGCTGTCCGCTCAAGGAGACGCTGACCCGCGACACGACCAAGGCCGTGCTGGCCGTCGCGGGCGTCACGAGCGTGAACGTCACCCTGGGCGTCATGAGCGACGAGCAGCGCGCCGACCTCAAGACCCAGCTGCGCGGCGGGCAGACCGAGCGCGAGATCCCGTTCGCCAAGCCGGGGTCGCTGACCCGTGTGTATGCCGTGGCGTCCGGCAAGGGCGGGGTCGGCAAGTCGTCCGTGACGGCCAACCTCGCCGCCGCGATGGCGCAGAACGGCCTGCGCGTCGGGGTCGTCGACGCCGACATCTACGGCTTCTCCATCCCCCGCATGCTCGGGGTCAGTGGCAAGCCGACCCAGGTCGACGACATGATCCTGCCGCCGCTCGCCTACGACGTGAAGGTCATCTCGATCGGCATGTTCGTGCCGGGCAACCAGCCGGTCGTCTGGCGCGGGCCGATGCTCCACCGGGCGCTCCAGCAGTTCCTCGGTGACGTCTACTGGGGCGACCTCGACGTCCTGCTGCTCGACCTGCCGCCGGGCACCGGAGACATCGCCATCTCGGTGGCGCAACTGATCCCCAACGCCGAGATCCTCGTCGTCACCACCCCTCAGCAGGCTGCCGCCGAGGTCGCCGAGCGGGCCGGGGCGATCGCCGTCCAGACCCACCAGCGGATCGCCGGAGTGATCGAGAACATGTCCTGGCTCGAGCTGCCGGACGGTAGCCGACAGGAGATCTTCGGCTCCGGTGGCGGGCAGGCCGTGGCCGAGTCCCTGACCCGGACGATCGGCGCCGAGGTGCCGCTGCTCGGTCAGATCCCGCTCGACACCACCCTGCGGGTCGGCTCGGACACCGGCATACCGGTCGTTCTCGGCAACCCCGACGGTGCCGCGGCGGTGGCCCTGCGCGCGATCGCCAAGGGCCTGTCCGGCCGAGCGCGCGGCCTGGCCGGTCGCAGCCTGGGGCTCACCCCCGCCGGCCGCTGAGCGACGTCAGGTGGCGTCGACGTCGTAGGGCGTCGGGCGATGCGGGTCCCACGAGCCCGTCGGTATGCCGGTGTCGGCCGGCCCGTCTACCGCATCGTCCGCCGTTGTCGTGCCGTTGAAGGCCTCCTCGAGCGGGTCGAGCAGCGCCTGACGGACGATCCGCCGCGGGTCGTACTGACGGGGGTCGTACTGGCGCCAGTTGATGTCCTCGTACTCGGGACCGATCTGGTCCTTCAACTGGGTCTTGGCCCCCTCGGCCATCACCCGCGCGGCGCGAATGAACCGCGCCAGCTTGGCGGCATACTCCGGCATCCGGTCGCCCAGCAGGAGGACGGCGAGAAAAGCGAGAAAGATCATCTCCCAGCCGTTCAGCCCGAAGAAATCCACGGGTCGCCTCTTCCGGAGTTGGGTCCGAGCCGTCGATCGACGGCTACTGGGTGCCTGCCTTGAGCCTCATTCTGACATCGAACTCCTTGCCGGCCCGACGCACCTTCAAGGTGACGTCGTCTCCCACGTCCCTGGCGCGGATGGCCACCACGAGTTCGTCGTCGGTGCCCATCGGCCGGCCGTCGAACGCGAGGATCACGTCGCCGGCCTGGAGGCCGGCGGCGGCGGCCGGACCCTTGGGGTCCACGGCGGGCTTGCCGTCCACCGGCGCGGAGGCGATCTTGACGCCTTCCCCGGTGTAGCTCTGGTCGAGATAGACCCCGATGACGGGGTGCTCGGCCTTGCCCGTGCGAATCAGCTGCTCGGCGGTCTTGCGGACCTGGTCACTGGGGATGGCGAACCCGACCCCGATGTTGCCGGACTGGGCGGACGTGTCGGCGCCGGGGATCCGGGCGATGGCGCTGGTGACGCCGATGACCCGGCCCTGCATGTCGAGGAGCGGGCCGCCGGAGTTGCCCGGGTTGATCGCCGCGTCGGTCTGGATGGCATCGATGAACGACTGGCCGGACGCGCCTCCGGGACTCACCGGCCGGTTGAGGGCGCTGACGATGCCGCTCGTGACGGTGCTCTCGAGCCCGAGCGGGGCGCCGACCGCGATGACGGCGTCACCGACGACGACGTCGGCCGACGTGCCGAGCGGCAGCGGCTTGAGCGGCACGCCGGTGACCTTGATGACGGCCAGGTCGTAGGACAGGTCGCGCCCGACGATGGTCGCAGGGACCTTCTTGCCGCTGGACAGTTCCACGACGATGGTGCCGCTGCCGGCTGCCGCCTCGATGACGTGATTGTTGGTGACGATGTGGCCCTGGTCGTCGAAGACCCAGCCGGAGCCGGTGTCCCCACCGGTGCGGCCACTGACCTGGATGGTGACGACACTTGGCAGGGCGTTGGCGGCGATGGCGGCGATGCTGCCCGGCGGCCGGGCGACCGCCGTGCCGGTCGGTGTCGGCGCCTCGTAGGCGGTGCTGCCGAACCCGAGTCGGCCGGAGTTGGCGAGGTAGGCCCCGACACCTCCACCGACGAGTCCGGCAAGGAGGGCCGCGACGGCGCCGATGCCCAGGACGGACAGCCAGCCCGGCCCGCGCCGACGGGCGGGCGGTGGCACCGGGCCCTGGTCGACGGTCGGCCCGGGTGGCGGGGCCTGACCGGGATGGTCGTATGCCGGGAACGCCCCCGGCCCGGCGGGTAGGGGAGCGGTGTCGGCCGACGCCCCGGAGGGTGGGACCGGGACAGCAGGTCGTGCCCCCCAAGCACCTGGTGGCGGCGGCGCGGCGGGCGCGCCCGCTGGAGGGGTCACCGCGTCGGCTGTCGTCGGTGGGTGGTCCAGGAACCAGGCCATCGACTCGCCCTGCGGATCGGTGTCCTCGAGCGGGGGGTCAGCGGGCCGGCCGGGGGTCGGGTCGGTCATGGAGTCGATTGTGCCTCGCCGGTCGGTGCGCTGCGAAGTCCGGTCAGCTGCGTCGGCCAGCGGTAGGCCGCCGGAACAGCGCCGCTGAGCGCTCCGCCGTTGCTCGAGGAGCCCGAGCTGCGCGCCGCTGCGGAGAACGCCGGAGCCGGGCGAACCCCTGTCGTCGCCACGCTCGTCGCGCCCGCTGTGACGCCAAGGCCCCAGGCGGCCGCGGCCGACGCGCCCGCGACGACAGTCGCCATGACGGCCGAGCGCAGGGGCGACCGGTGCAGCGCC
>JBDTBX010000126.1:0-2534 GCA_039923915.1 Nostocoides sp.
GTTGTCATGGGTTCGGACAGCGGCTGGTCTGGTCGAGCGCGGGGCACAACCGGCCGGCAAGGTCGCGGAACGGCTCGCTCGTGCGCCGGACCGGCCACCACCGGCTCAGCGGCTGCGGCTGGCGGTCCCGAAGATCGAGCGGGTGATCTCGCGGCCCACAACGGTGCCGGCCGAGCGGAGCATCGACTTGAACGCGCTGCTCTTCAGCACCTGCTGGACCATGCCCGGATCCTGCTTGGCCGCCGCCTGCCGGGGGGGCGCAGCCGAGGCCGGCGGTGGGGCCAGCGGAGTCGGTGCCGGGGCCGCGGCGAGTCGGGCGTTGAGCAGCTCGTAGGCCGACTGGCGGTCGATCGACGTGCCGTACCTTGCCTGCAGCGGTGAGGCGTTGATGACGCCCTTGATCGCGTCGTCGGACGACGGAGCCATCAGCGACTGGGGGGCGCGCATCCGGGTCCAGGCGACGGGCGTGGGCGCACCGGTCTCGGAGAGCACGGTGATGACGGCCTCGCCGATGCCGAGCGAGGTGAGCAGCGAGGTCAGGTCGTAGCCGGACTTGGGGTAGGTCGAGACGGCCGCCCTGAGCGCCTTGGCGTCGTCGGGGGTGAACGCCCGCAGCGCGTGCTGGACCCGGTTCGAGAGCTGGGCCAGGACGTTGGAGGGCACGTCCTTGGGCGACTGGGTGACGAAGAAGATGCCGACGCCCTTGGACCGGATCAGCCGGACGGTCTGCTCGATCGAGGTGAGGAAGTCCTTGGAGGCGCCCTCGAAGAGCAGGTGCGCCTCGTCGAAGAAGAAGACGAGCTTGGGCTTGTCGAGGTCGCCCACCTCGGGCAGGTCGTGAAACAGGTCGGCGAGCAGCCACATGAGAAAGGTGGAGAAGAGGGCCGGTTTGTCCTGCACGGCGGGCAGCTCGAGGCAGGACACCATGCCGCGGCCGTCGGAGGCGGTGCGGAGCAGGTCGCTCGTGTCGAACTCGGGTTCCCCGAAGAAGACGTCGGCGCCTTGGTCGGAGAAGCCGATCAGCTCGCGCAGGAGCACCCCAGCGGTCGCGGAGGAGAGCCCGCCGAGGCCGACGAGGTCGGCCTTGCCCTCATCGGAGGTGAGGAACTGGATCACGGCGCGGAGGTCCTTCAGGTCGAGCAGCGACAGACCCTTGGAGTCGGCGTAGTGGAACACCAGGCCCAGGCACGACTCCTGGGTGTCGTTGAGCCCTAGCACCTTGGACAGCAGGGTCGGCCCGAAGGAGGTGATCGTCGCCCGGATGGGGATTCCGTTGCCGAGCCCGCCGAGGGAGTAGAACTCGGTCGGGTAGGCCGTGGGCGCCCACGTCTCGCCGATCGACGTCGCCCGGGCGGTGATCTTGTCGTTGGGGGTACCGGCCGTCGCGATGCCGGAGATGTCGCCCTTGATGTCGGCGAGGAAGGTCGGCACCCCTGCGGCGCAGAGCTGCTCGGCCATGAGCTGCAACGTCTTGGTCTTGCCGGTGCCCGTCGCGCCGGCAACGAGGCCGTGCCGGTTGAGGACGGCGAGCGGGATGCGCACCTTGGCGGCGGGGTATGCCGTGTTGTCGACGACCGCGGCGCCGAACTCCAGCGCAGCCCCGTCGAAGGCGTATCCCTTGGCAATGTCATCGATCTGGGCATTGCCCGAGGAGGCGGGCGCCGTCGCGTTGTCAGTCACGGGGCCGACTCTAGCTCGGCACCCCCCGCCTGCATGCGGGACGGTGGCTGGACCCGGAAGGCGAGCGCGCGGCATACGGCATACATTGTCGAGGTGATCTTCAAGGCCGTCGGCGACACCCGTCCGTACCCGGACCACGGCCTGACGTCCACCAAGGACTGGTCTTCGGTGGCGCCCCGCCTCGTGCGGCTCGACGAACTCGTGACGACCAAGCGGACGCTCGACCTCGGGCAGTTGCTCGCCGACGACTCGACCTTCTACGGGGACCTGTTCGCGCACGTCGTCGACTTCGAGGGCACGCTCTACCTCGAGGACGGGTTGCACCGGGCGCTCCGCGCGGCGTTGCACCAGCGACCTACCCTTCATGCGCGCGTCCTCGTGCTTGACTGACCCGGAGCAGTCGCCCGGGGTTGGCGACGCCGGGCCGGGAGGATGCCAGTGAGCGACTACGTCGTGGAGTCGGGCGCATCCTCCCGCGCCCGCGTGCGGCGCCGCCGGACCCTGATCACCCTCGGCCTGGTCGCCCTCCTGCTGTTCGGCGCCTTCTGGTTCGCCTACTCGTACTGGAAGCAGCCGCCGCCCCCATCGGCGGTCCCGGCGCCCAGCTGTACGACGGCGCCCAAGAATGTCGCGCCCGTGAAGGTCAACGTCTACAACGCGACCAGCCGCAACGGGCTGGCCGCCTCGACCGCGAACGCCCTGAAGAAGCGCGGCTTCGTCATCGGCACCGTCGCCAACGACCCGCTCAAGAAGACCATCACTGGCACGGCCGAGGTCCGCTACGGCACGTCCGGATCCAAGGCGGCCCTCTCGATCCTCGACCTGGTGCCGACGCCGACCAAGGTCGTCGACGC
>JBDTBX010000127.1:0-5093 GCA_039923915.1 Nostocoides sp.
GGGCGACGATCTCCTCGTCGTCGTTCTGCCGGTCGACAGCGGCGCGGAACGAGTCGAGGTCGTTGAGCAGGCGGCGGGCCTGGTTCTCCTCGACGTCCAGGCCGGTGAGACGCAGCAGGCGGCGGGAGTGGTGGCCCGCGTCGACGACCTTGGGCTGGATCTGGATGCTCGTCCCGTCGAAGTCGGTCGTGATGGTGAGCTCGTCGATGTCGAAACCGAGCTCGTTCAGCTTGCGGATCCGCTCGTCGACGCGCCACCGGTCGCCGGTGTCGAACCGTTCGAGCCCAGTGAGCGCCTCCCACAGCTCGGCGTAACGGGTCATGATCTGGTTGGAGGTCTCGAGCGGGTCGGTGCCCTCGGGCAGGACTTCGCCGGCTGCGAGATCCATGAGTTCACCGGCGATGTTGACCCGGGCGATGTCCAGGTCGTGCTCGCGCTGACCGTCGGAGAGCTTCTGGTAGAGACGGCCCGTCTCGGCATCGACGAGGTATGCCGCGAACGCGCCGGCATCGCGGCGGAACAGGGTGTTGGACAGGGAGACGTCGCCCCACCAGAAGCCGGCGAGGTGGAGCCGCACGAGGAGGACCGCGAGGGCGTCGATGAGCCGGGTCGCGGTGTCGGCCCGCAGGGACTGGCTGAACAGCGCGCGGTAGGGAAGGGAGAACGGCAGGTGCCGGGTGATCAGGCAGGCGTCGAGTGGTTCACCGTCCGTGGTGAGCCGGCCGTCGATGATGGCGGACGGCTCCACCGCTGGTTGGTTCAGACGATTGAGCAACCGCAGCATGGTGTACTCGCTGTGGGCGAGGTCGCTCTTGATCTCCTTGACAGCCAGCACCCGGCCGGACAGCTTGACGAACCGCACGACGTGCCGAGAGATCCCTCGGGGCAGGGCGGCCAGGCGCTCCTCGGGCCAGTCCTCGAGCGGCAGTCGCCACGGCAGGTCGAGCAGGGCCGGGTCGGGGCGGGCTGCAGTGATGTTCAGGGCCACGGCGACCCTCCTTGTGCCTGGGGCTGGTGCGCGCGACTGGACGCCGCGGGGGGAAGCGCGAGGCCGGCGCCCGTGGCGGACGCCGGCCTCGCGGCATACACGGGGTACGTGCCCCTAGGTCACTTGCCGAGACGCAGACCCGACTCAGCGTCGAACAGGTGGAGGTGGCCCGCCTTGGGGGCGAGGTAGATCGTGGAGCCCTTCTCCGGGGGCTGGCGACCGTCGACCCGGGCGATGAACGGCTTCTCCGTCGCGTCCTCGTCGGCCTCGGTGTGGGTCGAGGCCTTGGCCGTTCCATAGATGTAGGCGTCGGCGCCGAGCTCCTCGACGACGTCGATCTCGACCGGGATGCCCTGGCCCTCGGAGACCACGTCGAGGTCCTCGGGACGAACGCCGAGGATGACCTTCTTGCCGGAGGACCCGGCGAGGATGTCGCGCTCGACCGGAACCTGGCTGTTGCCCACAGCGACGCCGCCGTCGGTCTGGTCGACGTCGAGCAAGTTCATGGCGGGGGAGCCGATGAAGCCGGCGACGAAGACGTTGGTCGGGCGGTCGTACATGTTCCGCGGGGTGTCGCACTGCTGGAGGATGCCGTCCTTGAGCAGAGCGACCCGGTCGCCCATCGTCATGGCCTCGATCTGGTCGTGCGTGACGTAGACCGTCGTGACCCCGAGCCGACGCTGCAGGCTGGCGATCTGGGTGCGGGTCTGGACGCGCAGCTTGGCGTCGAGGTTGGACAGCGGCTCGTCCATGAGGAACACCTGCGGGGAGCGGACGATGGCCCGGCCCATGGCGACGCGCTGCCGCTGGCCACCGGACAGGGCCTTGGGCTTGCGCTCGAGGTAGGGGCCCAGATCGAGGATCTTGCCGGCCTCCTCGACGCGCTTGCGGATCTCGGCCTTGTCGACGCCGGCGATCTTGAGCGCGAAGCCCATGTTGTCCGCGACGGTCATGTGCGGGTAGAGCGCGTAGTTCTGGAAGACCATCGCGACGTCACGGTCCTTGGGGGACAGGTTGGTGACGTCGCGGTCACCGATCCAGATCTTGCCGCCGTTGACCTCTTCGAGGCCGGCGAGCATGCGGAGGGAGGTGGACTTGCCACATCCGGAGGGACCGACGAGGACGAGGAACTCACCGTCCGCGATGTCGATGTTCAGCTTGTCGACCGAGGGCGTGTCGTTGCCGGGGTAGAGACGGGTCGCGTTGTCGAACCTGACAGTTGCCATGGCGTCATTGCCTTCCTTCACCGGCAGGAACGTGCCGGACGATCCGTTGTAAAGGGTTGTCGCCGCTCACGAGAGTGTGTGCGGCGCCACCCAGTCTGCCCGACGAGGGGCCCCGGGGGAAGGGCCAACTCGGGTTCTGGTGCCTCGCCTGCGAGATGTTCTTGCAGGGGCTGCAAGAACGTGCACGGGTTTTGCTAATCTCCGGTCGATGCCGACGCCCGCCGGCCGCCCCTGGAGGATCGTTGAGCGCTACCCGACTCGCCGACATCGCCGCTGCAGCGGGGGTGAGCGAGGCGACCGTCAGCCGGGTCATCAACAACAAGCCGGGCGTCGCGCAGAGCACGCGGCAGCAGGTGCTCACGGCCCTGGACGTCCTCGGGTACGAGCGGCCCAGCCAGTTCCGGGCCAAGGCGGTCTCGCTCGTCGGGCTGATCGTGCCCGAGCTGGTCAACCCGATCTTCCCTGCTTTCGCCCAGACCATCGAGTCCCACCTGGTGCGGTTCGGGTTCACCCCGGTCCTGTGTACCCAGACCCCCGCCGGCGTGCACGAGGACAACTACGTCCGGATGCTGCTGGACCGTGGCGTCGCCGGCATCATCTATGTCTCGGGCATCCACGCCGACCTGACCGAGTCGACCGACCGCTACGTGCGGCTCCGCGAGCTCGGCCTGCCGATCGTGCTCATCAACGGCTACCGCGAGGACATCGACGCCCCGTTCATCTCCAACGACGACGTCGCCTCGATGGACCTGGCCCTGCACCACCTCGTCCAGCTCGGCCACCGGCGGATCGGGCTGGCCGTCGGGTCGGATCGCTTCGTCCCGGTCATCCGCAAGATCAAGGGCTACCGCGACTCCATGCACGCCCTGCTCGGCCAGGACGACCTCGACGACCTCATCCAGACGACGATGTTCACCCTCGAAGGCGGCGCGAGCGCGGCCGGCCGACTCATCGAGCGCGGCGCGACGGCGGCGGTCTGCGGCTCGGACCTGATGGCTCTGGGGGCGATCCGCGAGGCCCGGGCACGCGGGCTGCGGGTGCCGGAGGACTTCGGTCGTCGGCTACGACGACTCGTTGCTCATCGCGTTCACCGACCCGCCGCTCACGACGGTCCGACAGTCGGTCCAGTCGATGGGTGAGGCAGCCGTGCGGGCGCTGCTCGACGAGATCTCCGGCGTGGGCACCTCGCGCGGGGAGTACGTCTTCCGTCCCGAGCTCGTGGTCCGCCGCTCCACCGCCCCCGTCCCTGCCCGGCCACCACAATCTGCGTGACTGATCGGCCAACTGTTCGCGGCGGGTCACCGTGCCGGAAGCGTTGGGGTCACCTGAGTCAGAGGAGGTGGAGGACCTCGGCGACCTGTCCGGGGGAGTCGACTCGCCACCGCGCCGTCGTCTCGCCGTCGCCGACCTTGATCCCGACATCGTGTGGACCGAGTCGGGAGAACACGTCCTCGTCGGTCGCGTCGTCGCCGAGATAGACGACGGCGTCGGCCCCCACCTCGGCCGCGAGATCCATGACCGCCGTTCCCTTGTCGGCCCGGACCACGGTGAGCTCGACGACGTCCTTGCCCAACTTCTGGTGCACCCCCGGCTGCCGGCCGAGCGCCGTGGCCCCCTGGGTCGCAACCTTCTTCTCCGCGTCGGCCAGGCCGCGCGTGTGCACGACGACGGCGGACGGCTTGTACTCGATCCGTATGCCGCGTGCGGACTCCCGTAGCGCGCGCACCTGGCGTTTCAGCCGGGTGAGGACCGCCGTCTGGCTCGGCGTGAGGGCACCCCGGTCGCCCTCCACGTTGGACTCTGCCCCGTGGCTGCCGACCAGGCGGATCGGCTCGTCGAGGCCGACGCCGGTCAGCTGGGACAGGGTGGACAGGTCGCGGCCGGAGACGACGGCGACGTGGACACCCGGGCGCCCGGCGAGCCGACGCAGGTCTTCGATCGTGCCGTCGACCGCCCGGGCGGCCATCGGGTCCAGGACGATCGGTGCCAGCACCCCGTCGAAGTCGGTGGCGATGACGATGCATGGCTGCGACGCGGCATACGAGAGGGCCTGGGGCAGACCCTCGGGCAGGCCCACGCGCCGTCCCATCTCAGAAGGCCTCGGTGAGGTTGGCCAGGAACCGGGCGGCCCAGCGCTGGACGTCGTTGTCCATGACCCGCCGCCGCAATGACCGCATGACCCGACTCTTCTGCGCCGCTGGCGTCTCGATGGCACGCATGATCGCCTGTTTGAGGCCCTCGATGTCATGCGGATTGCACACAAACGCCTGGTGCAGCTCATGGAAGGCGCCGGTGAACTCGGACAGGACGAGGGCCCCGCCGAAGTCGGTGCGGCAAACGACGTACTCCTTGGCGACGAGGTTCATCCCGTCGCGCAGGGGAGTGACGAGCATGACGTCGGCGCTCTGGAAGAGGGCCGCCATCTCCTCCCTCGGGTAGGCGTGGTGCAGGTAGTGGATGGCCGGCGCCCCGAGGACCGAGTGGTTGCCGTTGATCCGGCCCACCGTGCCCTCGACCTCGGCGCGCAGCTGGGCGTAGGCGCTGACCCGCTCCCGGCTCGGTGTCGCGACCTGGACGAAGGTCACCTCGGGCGGCTTGACCCGGCCCTCGTCGAGGAGCTCCTCGTAGGCCTTGAGCCGGTGCCGGATGCCCTTGGTGTAGTCGAGCCGGTCCACGCCGAGCAGGAGGGTCGTCGGGTTGCCGAGCGACTCGCGGATCGTGGCGGCCCGGGCCCTGACGTCGGGGCGCTGGGCCAGGTCGGCCAGACCGTGCGCGTCGACCGAGATCGGCACGGCGGCCGCTCGGACGGTCCGCTGCTCGATGCCGTGCCGTTCGGCGACGGTCACGGTGTCGCCCCTGGTCGTCCAGCCGCCGAGCTG
>JBDTBX010000128.1:0-3877 GCA_039923915.1 Nostocoides sp.
ACGTGCACCGGGACGTCGGTGTCCGCGGCGACCCGAGCCAGCTCGACGGACGCGATGATGTCACCGGCGATCGGCTTCTCGCAGAAGGTGGGTATGCCGGCCGCGATCCCAGCCTTGATCAGCTCGCTGTGCATGTGCGTGCCGGTCGCGATGACAAATCCGTCGATGTCGGAAGCCAGCAGGGCCTGAATGCTCGGGGCGACCGTTCCGCCAGCCGCTGCGGCGGCGGCGGCGGCCGCCTCCGGCAGGAGGTCGTGGACGACGACGCTGTCGACGGCGTCCAGATCGCCGAGGGTCTTGGCGTGGAAGGCTCCGATCCGGCCAGCGCCGGCGAGTCCGATGCGCATTCGGGAGTCCTTCGGGTCGGGGCGGGTCGGGTGTCGTGGTCGTCGCGGAAAAGTGTCACCCGCGCGGGGCGTTCAGCGGCAGGCGCGGGTCGACCGGCTGACTCTCCCACGTGCGGCGCACCCAGCCGTGGGCCGGGTCGTCGCAGATCAGCCAAGCCCGCTGCTCGCCGGGCCCGCCCATCACGTTCAGGTAGTACATGTCGTACCCGGCCGCCGCCATGGCTGGGCCGTGCCACCCGTGCGGCACGAGGACGACGTCGTCGGTACGGACCTCGGCGAGGACGTCGATCGGTCGCTCGTCGGTCCCGTAGACCCGCTGGTAGCCGATCGGGTCGGCGTCCGGGGGCGCCTGCGAGTCGGGTGCGACCCGGAGCCTGAAGTAGTAGATCTCCTCCAGCTCGGACTCGTCCCCCGGCCGGTCCTCGTCGTGCTTGTGCGGCGGGTAGGACGACCAGTTGCCCGCCGGGGTGTAGACCTCGCAGGCGATGATCGAGTCCGCGTCGAGCGTGCCGGGCGTCCCGAAGTTGTGGACCTGGCGCGAGCAGGCGCCCGCCCCGCGCAACTCGACGGGCACGTCGGAGGCGGCCACCCGGCATACGGGAAAGGCCCTGCGGGCCGGCGCGTAGGCGAGCGCGAGCGTCCCGCCCGAGGGGCTCGTCACCGTGAACGCGCTGTCGCGGGGGACGTAGAGGAGGTCGGACGGCCCGGACCACACGTCGGGCCGACCGTCCAGGTCGTATGCCGCGTCCTCACCCTCGACCCGGAGCGTTGCCCCGCCGCCGCCGAGCGGAAGGACGATCCACTCGCAGCCGCCGGTCTCGACCCGGCGCGATGCGCCAGGTGCGAGCGTCAGGATTCGCAAGCCGGTGTGAGACCAGCCGTCAGTCCCGGGGTCGATCACGGTGTCGTAGCCGTCGGCGGCGGTGCTCCCGGCGGGGAGGTGGTACTTCATCGGGCTCCGCCGTGGACCAGCTCGGCTGCGGTGCTGACGGCCGCGACAACGTCACCGTCGGGGGGGTATAGCAGGGCACGACCGACGACCAGGCCTGCTGCCGAAGGACATTCGAGCGCGGCGCCCCACTCGGCATACGTCTCCTTGGGGCCGCCGATCGGGTCCCCGCCGAGGATGAGGGTCGGCAGGGTGGTCGCGTCGAGGACCCGTGGCATCTCCGGCACGACGGGCAGCTTGAGCCAGGTGTGGGCGCTCGATGCACCGAGCCCGGAGGCGATGTGCACCGAGGTGATGACCGAGTCGGGGTCGAGCAGGTTCTCGACGCGCGTCGGCGACCGGCGAACGGTGAGGAACGGTTCGACCATCGCGATGAGGTCACGGCGCGACAGCTCGGTCACCGCCCGCCCGCACGCCTCCAGGGTCGCAGCAGTGCCCTGGTCGTCGTAACAGATCCGGGTCAGCATCTTGCCGCCGTCGAGCCCGTTGGCCTCGATCGCCTCCGCGTCGTACCCGGTGAACCGGTCGTCGAGCTCGAAGTGGGCTCCCTGAAGGCCGCCACGATTCATCGAGCCGAAGACGAGCTTGTCCTCGAGCAGGCCGGCCAGGAGGAGGTCCTCCAGGATGTCGGCGGTGCCGAGGATCCCGTCGACGCCGGGTCGGGACAGGGCCGTGGCGACCCGTTCGAGCAGGGCGGTGCGTGAGGCCATCGCCGTCCAGTCGCCCCGGACGGCGAGGGCGCCGCGGGCCGGGTGGTCGGCGGCGATGACGAGCAGTCGACCATCGTCGGGGACCCGGCCGCCGCGGCGGTCGGCCCAGGCCATAGCCACGGCAGCGGGCGTGCGGATCCGGCGGCCGGTGATGGCCACGGTGTCGATCCGGCCGGTGTCGATCCAGTTGTTCACAGCATGACCCCCTTGTCGACCAGCAGGTTCACCTGGGCCTCGTCCGGCATCGCCGTCGAGCACTCGAGCCGGCCGGCGACGATCGCACCAGCGGCGTTGGCGAAGCGGACGGTCCGTTCCAGGCTCCAGCCCGCAAGCAGGCCGTGACAGACCGCGCCGCCGAAGGCGTCGCCCGCGCCGAGGCCGTTGACGACGGTGACGGGAAACGGCGGGCTCTGGACCCGCTCGTCGGCCGTCACGGCCAGCACGCCCTTGGGCCCCTGCTTGACGATGGCCAGGGTGACGCCGCGTTCGAGGAGCGCGCGCGCGGCCCGCTCCGGCTCGGTCTCGCCGACGGCGACCTCGCACTCCTCACGGTTGCCGATCGCGACCGTGCTCTGCGCCAAGGCCTCCGCCGCAGCCCTGGTCGCGTCCTCGGAGGACCGCCAGAACATCGGTCGGTAGTCCAGGTCGATGACCGTGTGCTCGCGTCGCTCACGCAGCGCCCAGGCCTGGGCGTGCGCCGTGCGGCTCGGCTCGACCGACATGCCGGTCAGGGTGGTCCACAGCAGCCGGGTGTCCCTGACTGCCAGCGGCGGGACCTCCCCGGGTCCGATCCGGGTGTCCGGGGCCTGCGGGAAACGGTAGAAGTACAGCGGGAAGCTGTCGGGCGGGAAGATCTCACAGAACGTCACCGGCGTGGGGAGGGTCGGGTCGGTGCCGACGTATGCCGTGTCGACCCCCAGCGCGGCGAGTGACCGCTTGACGAAGCGGCCGAAGGGGTCATCGCCGGTGCGGCTGATGAGTGCGACCGAGCGGTTGTAGCGCGCAGCGGCCACTGCCACGTTGCCCGCGCTCCCGCCGAGGTACTTGCCGAACGTGTCGACGTCCTCAAGGCCCACGCCGCTCTGCTGTGGGTAGAGGTCGACGCCGACTCGACCCATGACCAGGACGTCGGGTGCGGGCTGCATGGGCCTAGGGTTCACCCGCGACCGGCCGCCTGTCAACCTTTGTTAGAACATTTGCAGGTTAGGTACTCCTGACGGTGAGTGCATACACTTCCTCCCGTGACAGCCATCCCTGTCGTCATCGACCGCGCGAGCCCCGTCCCGCTGTACCACCAACTGGCCGAGCAGCTCACGGCGGCGGTCGAGACCGGTCGGCTCAAACCGGGCGACCCGTTCGAGAACGAGCTGGCCCTGGCCAGCCGTCTGGACCTGTCCCGGCCCACAGTCCGGCGGGCGATTGCCGAGCTCGTCTCTCGGGGTCTGCTGGTCCGCCGCCGGGGGATCGGGACCACCGTGGCCAGCCAGGTGATCCACCGTCGGGACGAGCTGACCAGCCTCTACGACGACATGGAGCGCCGCGGGCAGAAGCCGAAGACCAACGTGATGTCCTTCGTCCGCGGCGCTATCGACGCTGCCGCGGCCGGGGCCCTCGGATTGCCCGCTGACACACCCCTGCTCTACGTCGAGCGGCTTCGGCTGGACGGCGCCACACCCACGGCCCTCATGCAGAACTGGCTCCCTCCGCAGTTCTCGAACATCGATGCCGAGGATTTCGAGGCGACCGGCCTGTATGCGTTGATCAAGGCGCGTGGGGCCCGGCCGGTCATCGCTCACCAGGTCATCGGCGCCCGCCGGCCGGTGCTTCGCGAGCGCAAGCTGCTCGGCCTGTCCGCGGGCGACCCACTGCTC
>JBDTBX010000129.1:0-11336 GCA_039923915.1 Nostocoides sp.
GGTGACGGGTTCCACCCCGACAGCAACATCGCCAAGATGCACGCCGGCACGCCGCTCACCGACGAGGACCGCTGGCCCTGGCTGCGCCTCCTGCGCGACTGGATGGCCGAGGAGATCGCCGCCGGCCTCAGTTCGGTGGCGACCTGCTCGGCTCTCAAACACAGTTATCGCGACCTGCTCCGTGAAGCCGGGCCCGAGGTGCGCTTCCTGCACCTTGTCGCCCCGGAGGCTCTGGTCGGTGCCCGGAGTGGCCATCGGGCGCGCCACTTCATGCCGACCTCGCTGCTTCACAGCCAGTTCGACACCCTGGAGCCGCTCGGCCCCGACGAACTGGCCCTGGGCAGCGTCGTCGTGTCCGTCGAGGGCAGCGCGCCCGAGGTCCTGGCCCGGGCCATGACGGCGCTGGGTCTCATCCCACCCCCCGCCCCCCAGAAAGCTCCTGCGCCGGTCCAGCTCCCGTAACGGCCCGAGTTCAGGCAGGCAGGCGGAAGCGGGACCGCGGCAGCGGCTCGACGAGCCCGTCGGAAACGAGGCCGTCGAGGCAGCGGTCGACCGTGGGCCGGTCCGCGGCGCACGCATCGAAGTCCTTGCGGGACAACGTTTTCGGCGTATGCCGCAGAAGGGCCAGGATGCGTCCACGAACCTGTCGGTCGGTGCCTTCGTAGGTCTGGCCGCGGCGCGTCGGTCCGTCGTATGCCGGTCGCCCGGCCGCGACCCACGCGCACCGGTCCGCGATCGGGCAGTCCCCGCACCGCGGTGACCGGGCAGTGCAGACGAGGGCGCCGAGCTCCATGACGGCGACGTTCCAGACGGCCGAGGTGTCGGGGTCGGACGGGACGGCGCTCTCGGCAAGGGCCCGCTCGCGGGCCGTCAGGGTCGGGGCCGCTTGTTCGTCGCCCACGACGGCGCGGACGAGGACCCGGCGGACATTGGTGTCGACGACTGTGGTCCGTAACCCGAAGGCGAAGGCGGCCACGGCCGCTGCCGTGTAGGCGCCGACGCCCGGCAGGGCCAGCAGTCCGACCTCGGTGTCCGGCACCTGGCCGTCGTGGTCGCGGACCATCGCGACGGCCGCCGCGTGCAGCCGCAGCGCCCATCGGGGGTAACCGAGCCGGCCCCAGTGCCGCACGGCCTCGCCGGGGGCGGCGGCGGCCAGGTCGGCCGGGGTCGGCCAGCGCTCCATCCACTCGCGCCAAAGCGGCTCAACCCGGGAGAGCGGGGTCTGCTGGGCCATGATCTCGGAGACGAAGACGCCCCACGGTGAGCACTCGGGCCGCCGCCACGGCAGGTCGCGGGCGCTCGCGGCATACCAGGCAAGGACCGGCTCAGGCAGGACCGCGGGATCCGCCGGCTGGCTCGAGCGGGTGGAGCGGCTCAGACGTACCGCTCCAGGATGCTCGTCTCGGCGAGACGGGACAGGCCCTCACGCACGAGTCGGGCCCGGCCCTCGCCGACGCCGTCGACGTCCATGAGCTCGTCGATGCCGGCGGCCAGCAACTTCTGCAGGCCCCCGAAGTGTTCCACGAGGCGATCGACGATTGCACCGGGCAGCCGCGGAACCTTGGACAGCAGCCGGAAGCCCTGGGGGGAGACGGTCGAGTCGAGGGCCTCGCCGACGACGCTGAAGCCGAGCGCCTTGGCCCCGGCAGCCAGGTCGAGCAGCTCGGTCGAGTCGAGGGCCTGGAGGCCGGCGACCGCGGTCTCGACGGTGAGCCCGCGCCCCTCGGGGAGGTAGTCGCGGATCACCCAGGCGAGGTCGTCCGTCAGGCCGCCGGTCAGCTCCTCGAGCTGAAGGCTGAGCAGTCGCCCGTCGACGCCGAGCTGGAGGACGTAGTCGGCGATCTCCTCCTTGATCCGGCGGACCATCTCCAGGCGCTGGAGGACGCTGGCGACGTCGCGGACGCTCACGAGGTCCTCGATCTCCAGGGCGGAGAGCGTGCCGGTGACCTCGTCGAGGCGCGCCTTGTAGCGCTCGAGGGTCTGTAGGGCCTGGTTGCCGCGGGAGAGGATCTGGCTGGAGTCCTCGAGCACGACGCGGCGGCCGCCGACATAGAGGGCCACGATCCGCATCGACTGGCTCACCGAGACGACCGGGAACCCGGTCTGCTTGGCGACCCGCTCGGCGGTGCGGTGTCGGGTGCCGGACTCGCTCGTCTCGATCGTGGGGTCTGGGAGCAACTGGGTCGCGGCGCGCAGGATGCGGGTCACGTCGCGGTCGGTGACGACGGCGCCGTCCATCTTGGCCAACTCGCGCAACCGGGTAGCGGAGAACTCGACGTCGAGGGTGAAGCCGCCGGTTGCGATCTCCTCGACGAGCTTGTCCTGGCCCAGGACGATGAGAGCGCCGGTGCGGCCGCGCAAGATCCGCTCGAGCCCGTCGCGCAACTCCGTGCCGGGTGCGACAGCCGCCAGTGTGTGGCGAAGCAGCTCGTCGTCGCTGTGCTGCACTCGGGTCCGCCTCGTTCGTCGTCGACTGGTGTGGCCGAGTCTAACCGCGGGAGAGCGCGCCGATCGCGTGCCGAACCGCCGTGGACACATCCTGGACCTCGACGACCTCCATGCCGGCGGGAATCGGCCCGGCTCCGAGGACACCGACAGGCACGTAGGCCGTGGTGAAGCCGAGGCGGGCCGCCTCGCCGAGCCGCCGGTGCGGGCCGGTGACCGGGCGGACATCGCCGGCGAGGCCGACCTCGCCGAAGGCGAACGACGTGTTGGGGACGGGTCGGTCCAGGACGGCCGAGGCGAGCGCGAGCGCGATGGCCAGGTCGGCGGCCGGTTCGGTGACCCGGACCCCGCCGACGGTCGACAGGTAGGTCTCCTGTCCGGTCAGCGGCGCATGGGCCCGCCGGGTGAGGACGGCGATGACCATCGCCACCCGGGAGGCATCCAGACCGTGCGTGGCGCGCTTGGGCGCCGGGACCGGGCTCGGCGCGACGAGCGCCTGGATCTCGGTGGGCAGGGGCCGGCGCCCCTCCAGGGTGACCGTCACGCAGGAGCCGGCGACCTCGTGGATACGGCTGGAGAGGAACAGGCCGCTTGGGTCGTCGACCCCGACGATGCCGACGTCGGACAGGTCGAAGCAGCCTACCTCGTCGGTCGGGCCGTAGCGGTTCTTCACGGCTCGCACGAGGCGCAGCCGGGAGTGCCGGTCGCCTTCGAAGGCGAGCACGACATCGACGAGGTGCTCCAGGACCCGCGGCCCGGCGATGGAGCCGTCCTTGGTGACGTGCCCCACGAGGAGCACGGCGATCCCTCGGGACTTGGCCACCTGGATGAGCGAGGCGGCGACCTCACGGACCTGGGTGACGTTGCCCGCGGAGCCTTCGACCTCACCGCTCGCGATGGTCTGGACCGAGTCGACGACGAGCAGCTCAGGCTGGACGGCGTCGACCTGACCGAGGACGGTCGCCAGATCGGTCTCCGACGCGAGATAGAGCGTGCGCGCCATCGCCTCGATCCGCTCCGCCCGTGCGCGAACCTGCGCGGCCGACTCCTCGCCGCTCACGTAGAGGACCCGGCGACCGTCGCCGGAGCGCGCCGCCCGGGCCGCGACGTCGAGCAGGAGAGTCGACTTGCCGATGCCCGGCTCGCCGGCGACGAGGACGACGGCACCGGGCACGAGCCCGCCGCCGAGCACCCGGTCGAACTCGGCGACACCGGTCGTGCACGCGACGGCGTGGCTGGCGTCCACCTCGCCGATCGGCACGGCCGGGCGCGCCACGGCGGCGGCCACAGTCGTGCGGGACACGGCGGACCCACCCACCTCGGCCACGGTGCCCCAGGACTGGCACTCGCCGCACCGACCGACCCACTTCGCGGCGGTCCAGCCGCACTCTGCGCAGCGGTAGCCGGTGGATCGGGGTGCCCTGGTCGCCATGGGCGCCACAGTAGGTGGGGGTACCGACATCGTCCGGGAGGCCGGCATACCGGGCGATGCTTGCCCGAATCCGGGCAGATATTCGGCATCAGCGTGCAGATCGTGCATCCTTTGGTGGTGGCCGACCCCGAACTCGTGGAGCGCATCGTCGCCTCGACCGGTCTGACGGCGGGCGTCGCGTCGCGGGTTGTCGACGACGTCATCGCCTACCACCACGAGTCGGTCGACGGGTACGTCCGGCGCCGGCACGCCCACCTGCACACCTACGGCCGACGCAACGAGGAGATCTTCGACCTGCTCGCCGCCGAGCTGGCCGACCGGGTCGTCGCTGCCCCCGCGCTCACCGTCCGCCAGCTGCGCCGGATCGTCTACGGCTGACCGGGCCACCCGGCCTACCGACCACTGCTAACCGGCACACCCCAGAAGGAGACCCCCACCATGTGCGGAATCGTCGGCTACGTCGGCTCCCAACCCGCGGCCCCGATCCTCATCGAGGGCCTGCAGCGGCTGGAGTACCGCGGTTACGACTCGGCGGGCCTGGCTGTCCTTGGCCGTTCCGGGATCAAGGTCGTCCGCAGGGTGGGCCGAGTGCGTGACCTCGAGGCGGCCCTGCCCAAGCGGCTGGCCGGGACGGTCGGGATCGGGCATACCCGCTGGGCGACGCACGGAGTCCCGGCCGAGCGCAACGCCCACCCGCACGCCTCGTCCGACGGGCGAGTTCAGGTGGTGCACAACGGAATCATCGACAACGCGGCCGAGCTGCGTGCTCAGCTCACCGCGGCCGGCGCGGCACTCACGAGCGACACCGACACCGAGGTGCTGGCCCATCTCATCGCCGCCGCCGCTGCCTCCGGCGCTGCTGGTGCCACGTCGCTGGAGGACGCGGTCGTCACCGCGCTGGGCCAGGTGACGGGCACGTATGCCGTCGCGGTTCTGTCCGCCGACCACTCGGACCGAATCGTGCTGGCGCGCAACGGATCTCCACTCATCCTCGGGGTCGGCGATCATGAGATGTTCGTCGCGAGCGACGCCTCGGCCCTCGTCCGGCACACGTCCTCCGTCGTGCACCTCGATGACGGCGACCTCGCGACGGTCACCGCCTCCGGCTACCGGACCTTCACGGCGGCCGGGGAGCGGACCGACCGCCAGCCGGTCACCGTCGATCTCACGGTCGAGGAGCTGGCGCTCGGTCGGCATGCCCACTTCATGCACAAGGAGATCCACGAGCAGCCCGCGTCGGTGGAGCGAATGCTCACGGGCCGGCTCGACGACCGGTTCGGGACGGCTCGGCTCGACGGCCTCAACCTCGACCCCCGAGAGTTGCGCGGCTTCCGACGGGTCAAGATCCTAGGGTGCGGATCGGCCTACTACGTGGGCGAACTGGGCGCCGGACTGATCGAGGACCTGGCGCGCGTGCCAGCGTCGGCGGAGGCCGCATCCGAGTTCCGGTACCGCAACCCGGTCATCGAGCCGGACACCCTCTACATCGCCGTCAGCCAGTCGGGCGAGACGGCCGACACCCTCTTCGCCGTCCGCGAGGTCAAACGCAAGGGTGGTCGCGTGATCGGGGTCGTCAACGTCGTCGGCTCGTCCATCGCCCGGGAGTGTGAGGGCGGGATCTACCTGCATGCCGGGCCTGAGGTCGCCGTCGCGTCGACCAAGGCGCTGACCCACATGGGGGTCGCCTTCGCCCTGCTGGCGCTCGCCATCGGGCGGGTTCACGACCTGTCGCACGCCGACGGGACCCGGCTCGTCGCCGGGCTGCGGAGGCTCCCCGGGCTCATCGAGACGTCGCTCGCCGACGAGGAGTCGTATGCCGCGGCCGGCCGTGCGCTCGCGGGTGCCGAGAGTCTCTTCTTCATCGGGAGAGTCCGCGGCTATCCCGTTGCGAGAGTAGGGGCCCAGAAGTTCAAGGAGATCACCTACCGGCACGCCGAGGCCTACCAGAGCAGCGAGCTGAAGCACGGCCCGCTCGCCCTGATCAACCCCTCGATGCCGACGGTCGCGATCATTCCCGATGACGATCTCGTGGCCCGCAACATCGGCGCGGTCCACGAAGTCGCGGCCCGCGGTGGCCGGGTCGTCGCGGTGACCCACCCCGACGTCGACCTGGGAGAGGTGGGGGAGGGCGGCATGCTCACGCGGGTGATCGCCCCCAAGGCCGAGCCCGAGCTGGACCCGATCGTGCTCACGATCCCGTTGCAGCTGATGGCCTATCACGCAGCCGTGGCGCTCGGCGAGGACGTCGACAGGCCACGCAACCTGGCCAAGTCGGTCACCGTCGAGTGACGCCGACGCTCGACAGAAACGTCAGTGCTGGCGGCGAATGCTTGGCCGGCCGGGGCCGCCCGCACCGAGGGTTGCGGGGTGCACCAGGAGGGGCAGCAGCTGGCGCTTGCCGGCGCGTCGCGCGGCCCGGACACTGTCCAGGTGGGCCTCGCACCGGATGACCAGCTCGTCGTATGCCGGCTGGCCCATCAGCTCGGCCAGCTCGGCGCGGTTGCTCCGGTAGACCGGCTCCCGGCCGACGTGCGCCTCGGGGTTGGACGAGCAGTACCAGTCCAGGTCGTGCCCGCCAGGGCCCCACCCGCGCCGGTCGTACTCGGTGACGGTGATCTCCAGATAGCTCGACTCGTCCTGGAGCTCCACGGTCCGGTAGGTGCGCCGGATCGGCAGCTGCCAGCAGACGTCGGGCTTGAGGGTGTGCGGCTCGACTCCGGTGAGGACCGCGTGCTGGTGCAGCGCGCACCCCGCTCCCGCCGGGAACCCGGGCCGGTTGAGGAAGATGCAGGCACCGTCGACGACCTTGGTCTTCGTCGCGTCGTCCTCCGGCTCGGTCCACGCCTTGGTCTTGGTCGAGCCCGGGTGGTACTGCCACTCGTCAGGGCCGAGCTCCTTGACGGCCTGCTTGACGCGGTCGACGTCGTCGGTGTCGGTGAAGTGGGCTCCCAGCGTGCAGCATCCGTCATCGGGTCGGTCGGCGTAGATGCCCCGACAACCGCTGCCGAAGATGCAGGTCCAGCTGGAGGTGAGCCAGGTCAGATCGCAGCGGAAGCGTTGGCCCCTGTCGGCCGGGTCGGTGAACTCGACCCAGACGCGGGCCGTGTCGAGGGGAGTCTCAGGCGATGGCGAGACAGGGGACTTCGGCACCCACCAACCCTAATAGGTTGTGTCCATGCGCCTCGGGGTCATCGACGTGGGATCGAATACGGTCCACCTCCTCGTCGTTGACGCCCACCCGGGCGCCCGGCCGTTGCCGACCGACTCGCACAAGATCCTGCTGCGCCTCTCCGAGCACGTGACCGACACCGGCAAGATCTCCCGCGACGGCGCCGACCGGCTCGTGGCCTTCGTCCGCGAGTGCCTCGACGTCGCCGAGGACCGGGGTGTGGAGGACCTGATGGGCTTCGTGACGAGCGCCATCCGTGATGCGCCCAACGGCGACGCCGTCCTCGAACGGGTCCGTGACGAGACCGGCGTCCATCTCGAGGTGCTGTCCGGCGCGGACGAGGCCCGACACACCTTCCTCGCGGCCCGGCGGTGGACGGGGTGGTCGGCCGGCACCCTCCAAGTCATCGACATCGGCGGTGGCTCGTTGGAACTCGTCCACGGGCTCGACGAGGACCCCGACATCGCCCTGTCGCTCCAGCTCGGGGCGGGCCGGGTCACGCGGGACCAGCTGCCCGGCGATCCGCCGTCGGCGACAACGATCCGGGAAGCGCGTCGCCGGATCCGGGCCACCATCGCTGCGGAGATGCGGCCCCTGACCAAGGCGCCCGTGGCCGACCGGGTCGTCGGCACGAGCAAGACGATGCGGTCACTGGCCCGACTCACCGGCGCCGCCCCGAGCAGCGACGGTCCGTACGTCCAGCGGGAGGTCCGGCTGTCCGCCGTGACAACCGTCATCGGCCAGTTGTCGACGATGACCGCGGCGCAGCGATCAACCCTGCACGGCATTTCCGCCGCCCGGGCTGGTCAGGTGCTCGGCGGCGCGCTCGTCGCGGAAGCCGCGATGGACCTGCTCGGCTACGACGCCCTGGAGATCTGTCCGTGGGCCCTGCGCGAGGGGATCATCCTGCGGCGCCTCGAAGCCCTGACCTGACAGCTCACGGGGAGGGCTTGCTTGGCGACGGCATCCCGGGCGACTCGCTGCTCCAACGGGATGACCTTGCTCCTTCCTCGCGTGGCGCCCGTCAGCCGGAGCGGCCTCGTTAGGCTGGATGTCATGGGCAGGGTAGGCAGGCGGCGCGCTTCGGCTGCCCGCGCCGACTCCGCCCCGGCGGCCATCCCGGTCGCGCTCTCGACAGCCTCGGTCTATCCCGAGACCTGCGCCGCCGCGTTCGACACGGCCGCGCGGCTCGGCTATGACGGCGTCGAGGTCATGGTGTGGACCGACCCGGTGACCCAGGAGGCCGGCGCGCTGGCTCGGCTCGCGGAGCACCACGGCATCCGGATCACCTCGATCCACGCGCCGACGCTGCTGCTCACCCAGCGGGTGTGGGGTACCGAGCCGTGGGACAAGATCGACCGGTCCATCGAGGTGGCCCGCGACGTGGGAGCCACGACCGTCGTCCTGCACCCGCCGTTTCGGTGGCAGCGGGAGTATGCCGCGGGCTTCGCCGAGGGGGTGGCGCTGCGGGAAGCCGACACCGGCATCACCCTCGCCATCGAGAACATGTACCCGTGGCGGGCGCGCAACCGGGAGATCGAGGCCTACCTGCCGGACTGGGACCCGGTGCCGATGCCGTACGCCCACGTCACGCTCGACCTGTCGCACACAGCGACGTCCGGCTCGGACGCTCTGGCGATGGTCTCCGACCTCGGGTCGAGGCTCGCGCACCTCCACCTGGCCGATGGCTCCGGCTCGATCAGGGACGAACACCTCGTCCCTGGCCACGGCACCCAACCGTGCGCTGAGGTCCTGGAAAACCTGGCCGCACAAGGATTCTCGGGCACGGTCGTCGTGGAGGTCGGCACCCGCAAGCTCGACCCGGAGCAACGCGATTCGGCGCTCGCCGAGTCCCTCATCTTCGCCAGACTCCACCTCGAGGCCCGCTCGACCGACGCGGCCCCGCTCGACGAGCCGGCCCACTCGCCGCGTCGGGCGCTGCCCCGGCCGCTGAGTCGCACTCCTCGCGGGATGGCCCGATCGTGAGCCCGCGGGGCCGCCGGCCGGCGAGTGCCGACACCCGGGGGACCATCGTCGAGGCGGCGCGGGCCGAGTTCGCCGAATCCGGTTACGACGCGACGTCGTTGCGCGGTGTCGCCCGACGTGCCGGCGTCGACCCGGCGCTCCTGCACCACTACTTCGACGGCAAGCCGGGCCTGTTCGCCGAGGTGCTCCAGGTGCCGGCCGACCCCGAGGCGCTGATCCGCGCGGTGGCGGAGGGCCCGATCGAGGACGTCGGCGAGCGGATGGCCCGTACCTTCCTCATGGTCTGGGACTCGCCCGAGGGCCGGGAGCGCTTCCAGGTGATCGTCCGCTCCGCGGTCTCGCACGACGACGCGGCGCGAATGCTGCGCGAGTTCGTCGTCGGCGCCATCTTCGGCAACCTCGCCCGACAGATCGCCATGCGGCACAACGAGATCGGCATCGACGAGATCGACGTCAGGGCTGCCCTCGCCGCGGCCCAGATGGTCGGCTTGGGCATGCTCCGCTACGTCATCGAGCTCCCGGCGATGGTCGACGCCACGCCCGACGCGCTCGTCGCGCACCTGGCCCCGACGCTTCAGCGCTATTTGGTCGGCCCCGTCGTCTGAGCCCACCGGCAAACCGGTCGATGGTCCGAGCCCCCTTGCCTTCGGCTGCTGGCTCGGGTATATTTCATCACATGATGAATAACGCTTATGCGGTGGAGGTCGACCATCTGCGCGTCACCCGGGGCGGCCGGCCGGTGATCTCGGACCTGTCGGTCCGCATCCCCACTGGTCAGGTCGTGGGCCTGCTCGGGCCGAGTGGGGGCGGCAAGTCGACCTTCATCCGCTCGGTCGTCGGCGTCCAGGTCGTCGAGTCGGGCACGGTGACGGTTCTGGGGATGCCCGCCGGGTCGCCCGAGCTGCGGCACCGGGTGGGCTATGTGACCCAGAGCCCGAGCGTGTACGCCGACCTCACGGTGGCCGACAACGTCCGCTACTTCGCCCGGATCGCCGGGGTCGACGAGGCGGCGGCCCGCGAGGTGATCGCGCTCGTCGACCTCGCCTCGCACGCCGACGCCAGGGTGGAGAACCTCTCCGGCGGACAGCACTCCCGTGCCTCACTGGCCTGTGCCCTGGTCGGGCGGCCCGAGCTGCTCGTCCTGGACGAACCGACCGTCGGCCTTGACCCCGTGCTGCGGCGCGACCTGTGGGCCCTGTTCGGGCGGCTGGCAGCGGAGGGCACGTCGCTGCTGGTCTCCAGCCACGTCATGGACGAGGCCACCCGCTGCGACCGGCTGCTCCTCATGCGCGCCGGGGAGTTCCTCGCGGACACGACCCCGACGCGACTGCTCGAGGAGACCGGCACCGCCGATGCCGAGACCGCCTTCCTGAGCCTCATCGACCGGGCGGAGGCCGAGGCGAAGGCACCGGGCCGATCCGGCGCCGGCGAGGGGAGCCAGGCATGAACGCCCGACTGACCCTGCTCACTGCGGCGCGCGTCCTGCGCCAGATCCGTGGGGACCGCCGGACGGTGGCCCTCATGATCGTCGTCCCCTGCGTCCTCATCGGCCTGCTCGCCTGGATCTACAACGCGACCCCGGTCGTCTTCGACCACATCGGGCCAGCTCTGCTCGGCGTCTTCCCGTTCGTCGTCATGTTCATCGTCACCTCGGTGGCGACGCTGCGCGAGCGGACGTCCGGCACCCTCGAACGGCTGCTCACGACGCCGATCGGCAAGGGCGACTTCATGGCCGGCTACGCCCTCGCCTTCGGGTTCATGGCTGTGGTCCAGGCTCTCGTGGCAACCGGATTCGCGGTCTGGGTGTGCGGCCTCGACGTCGCCGGCCCGGTCTGGCTGCTCGTCGTCGTGGCGGTGGCAGACGCCGTCCTCGGGACGGCGCTCGGGCTGCTCGCATCCGGCTTCGCCCGGACCGAGTTCCAGGCCGTCCAGTTCATGCCGGCCTTCGTCCTGCCCCAGTTCCTCCTGTGCGGCCTGCTCGTGGCCCGAGACGAGATGCCCAACGTCCTGCACTGGGTCTCGGACGTCCTGCCGCTCTCGTATGCCGTCGACGCGATGAAGACGATCACCGCCAGCAGCGACGCGCTCGGCGATGTCGGGAGGGACCTGGTGGTCATCGTCGGGTGGATCGCCGTCGCCCTCGTCCTCGGATCCCTGACCCTTCGCCGACGCACGCCCTGACCCGGCGATAGCCTGCGGTCCATGGATGCCAGTGACCTGTTGCGCAACGGCCTGCTGTGGCTCGCCGACTCCGGTACCGTCCGCCACGTCGTCGAGAAGGCGCCGGTCAGCCGGTCGGTCGTC
>JBDTBX010000130.1:0-9088 GCA_039923915.1 Nostocoides sp.
TTGAGCACGCCCCCGGCGATGAGCAGGTAGAAGTTGTTGGGCAGGGTGTTGGCGACGCCGAAGGCCGACCCGGTCAGGCCCGCTCCCAGCACGCCCGTCACCAGGACGCCGCGGACCATGCCCAGGATGCGTGAGACCAGGGTCCCGGCAGCCATCGAGGCGCCGGAGCGGGCGAGGTTCGCGCCCTCGGTGTCACCCTCGACGCTGGCGGCAGCGCCGGAATGCCGGGGACGGTGCCAACCCTCGGGCTGGGTGGGTGTCAGACCGGAGGTCACGGGGTGGCGTCCTCGGGCGTCGGAGCCGCGGCCCTGGGTCGCCCGCGTCGCAACCCACGCCAGATGCCCACGACGAGGATTGTCCCTGCGATGGCACCCAATGCCCAGTACATCCAGTCGCCAGTCGGGGTCACCCGGATCCGGACGGGTGCGTCGGTGCGGATGACGGTGCCGTCCGGGGCGGAGAGGGTCGCCGTGATGGGGACCGATCCGGCCGCCAGTGCGGTGGCCCGGAAGGCGCGGGTGGTGCGCGACCTGGCGCCGATCGACACGGTCGTGCTGGGGTCAGTGATCCGCAGCCGGGGGTTTTCGGGTCGCAGGGTGAGCGTGAGGTCGTGGACCGCGACGTCCAGGTTGTTGATCACGGTGATCTGCACCCGGCCCGAGTCGGCGAGGAAGTTGATCTGCCGGGGCGAGACGAAGACCCCGGCCGACCCGGCAGTGGCCGCCTGCCGGATCGAGGTCGCCAGCGTCGACCAACCAGCGGTCGCCGTCCGCCAGGAGGTCGCGAGCAGCCGCTGCCCGGCTTGCAGCCACGGGGGGGCGAACGTGGCGCCGTCGCCGCGGACGGCGGCGATCGAGCCGATCGTGCTGGTGGCCTCCGCGACGCGCCCGCCGGCACCGCCTGCGAGGGGGCTCGGCGGCCACGCCGGAGGCTCGGTTGCGCCGACCTGGAGCGGCAGTTCGGCCGGGGCGGCAGAGCCGTCGACGACCACGGCGCGGGCGCCGACCGAGGTCAGCCAGGGGATGCCCGTGTCGATCCCCGTGAGCAGCACATTGAGGTCCGAGGGGACCGCGTCGAGGTCGCGCGGCCCTACGACCAGCAGGTTCCGGGCCGTCCCGGCGCGTTCGCCCACGAGTGCTGCACTGTCGGCGACGAACTGCTGCAGGGCCAGGCTGCCGCCCCCGCCCGTCCGGCCGGTACGGCCGAGTAGCCCACTGAGTGGGGCGTCGTACACGGCGAGCGGCACGCCGCTCGCCGACCGCTCCATGCCGCTCGCGGTCTGGTCGCCCGACCGCACCCACGCACTGCTCACGAGAGCGACGCGCAAATCGGGGCCGTAGGCGGCCCTCACGGTCGACTCGATGGGGGCCGTCCAGGCGCCGTCGGCGGCCCAGGCCAGGGTCGGCCCGCTGCCGGCAACTCCGTCGGAGGACACGGCCGCCGCGCGGACGGCCTCGCTCACGTCGCCACGGATCGAGGCCACGGCGACGTCGGGGTCGCCCATCGGCAGCAGGAGTTCGTCGTGGGACCCGCCCGTTCGTGCGTCCCCGGGCCCTGGGCCGGCGAGATAGCCGTCGATCCGGGCGGCGATGCGGGCCCGGGCCTGCACCTCGGCGGTCGACCCGGCATACGTCGCGAGCCTCGTCGCCGAAAGGGTGGGGAAACCGGTCGTGCCCGCAGCTGCCGCGGTGGGGGAGCTGGTCGGTGTCGTGCTGTCCGCGTCGGCCGCCACCACATGAGCCGGCATGGTGAGGACGGGGTCGACGATGAGCGAGGCGCTCGTCGCGGCTGCACCGAGGAGGATCCGGCCCAGGCGGGAGGTGTCGGAGGCAGCCGCGGTCCAGGCTGCGGCCCGTCCTGGGCTGGCACCGGACAGAGCCGGGTCGGTGTCCAGGACGAGGGGGAGTGCGATGGCGGTCGTGAGCGGGACGTACTCCTTGCGGCTCTGGTAGCCGAGGAAGGAGTGCACGCGGCCGGAAGCCGTCCCGCCGGCCGCCTCGATGCTCACCGGGACGGCACCCCAGGTCGCCAGCCGCCCGGCTGCGAGCCCGTGCACGGTGAGGGTCACGTCGGCGGTGGCGCCGGGCGCCAGGGTGCCGGGAACTGTCGCCTTCGCGAGCACGCCGCCAAGGGCGGCTTCGCGGCCGGCCGCCCAGGCGGCTACCTGGGCCCGGGTCGCGATGATCGGGGTTCCCTCCCGAACCGCCACCGAGATCCCGTCGGCAGGAGAAGTGCCGTTGTTGCGGACCGAGGCGACGACGACGACCGGTCCGCCGTCCTGCACCACGGCGGGGGTCAGCGAGACCAGCCGGACGGCCAGGGCATCGGCGGCTGTGGCGGCAGGCAGGGCGCCAGCCGCTACCCGGCCGGCCGGCGGACCGGCAGACGAGGGAGAGGCAAGAGCGGGAAGGAGGAGGACGGATCCGAGGGCCGCCGTGGCCGCGGCGAGGCGCGCGACCCAGCGAGCCATCAGCCGTCCCCGGCTAGGCGCTGCCAAGCGACCCGCGCGATCCGCCGCTCGTTGGGGAAGGTGAGGTGTTGATGGGCCTCGTCGAGGGGGAGCCACGCGACGTCGATCGCCTCGTGGTCGGGATCGTTCTCGATGGTCAGCTCACCCCCGATGGCCTCCAGGAGGTAGTGGTGGACGAACTTGTGGATCCGACGCTCGCCCGCGGCGAACCAGTAGTCGATGGTGCCGAGCTCGACGAGCACGCGGCCCTCGATGCCGGTCTCCTCGGCGACCTCCCGGGCCGCGGTCTGGGGCAGGGTCTCCTCGCCCTCGATGTGACCCTTGGGCAGGCACCACTCGATGCGCCCACCCCGGTTGCGTCGGGCGATGACCGCGATGAGGGCCTTGCCGTCGACGACGTCGACGACCACCCCGCCTGCCGAACGCTCCTCGATCGTCGGCAGCCGGCGCATGAACCTCGGGGGTTCGGCGGCGGCATGGGTCACACCGTCACTGTAACCAGCGTGACTGGTGAACCTGCTCGCCCAGCGGCGTCGGCCGGCCGGTCGTCGGCTTCGCGCAGAGCCGAGCCGAGCCCACCCCTCGGGTGCGGAGGTCGTCGCACCCCGCCCGCCACGCGGCATACGGCACGATGAGCGCCATGGCCGACCTCCGCCCGTTCCGCATGCTGCGCCCGACCGAGCTCGCCGCGCCGCGGGTGGCCGCGCCGCCCTACGACGTCGTCGATGTCGCGGAGGCGCGAGTGTTCGCCGGTCACAACCCCGATTCCTTCCTTCACGTGAGCCGGCCCGAGATCGACCTCCCGGACGGGACCCCGGCTGACTCACCCGGTGCGCACGAGGCCGGTCGGGCGGCGCTCGCGGCGCTCGTCGACCGGGGGGTGCTCGTCGCCGACGGCAGGCCGGCGTATGCCGTGTACCAGATCCGCAGCGACGTCGGCCGGGGCGAGCAGACCGGGATCGTCGCGGCTGCCACGGTGGCCGACTACGTCTCGGGCGTCATCGCTACCCACGAGCAGACCCGTCCGGACAAGGAGGACGACCGGGTCCACCACATCGCGGGCATCGGCGCCCACGACGAGCCGGTCTTCCTCCTCGCGGCACCGCGGGAGCCTGCGTGGGGCGCCGTGGCCGAGGTGATCGCGCGGGTCCGGTCAAGCGGCCGACCTGTCCTATCGGCAAGGGACGGGTGGTCGAACGTGGGCGGTGCCGCCGACAGCCCGAGACCCATGGATCCGATGCATGTGCTCTGGCTCGTTGAGGAACCGGCTGACATCAAGACGCTCCAGTCGGCCTTTGCCGCGATGGGCACCCTCTATGTGGCCGACGGGCACCACCGGTCCGCGGCGGCGGCCCGGGTCGCTGCCGCCCACCCCGACATCGAGGGCACCGACGTCTTCCCCGTCGTCGTCTTCCCGGGCGAGGAGTTGACGATCCTGCCGTACAACCGGGTCGTCGCCGACCTGGTCCGGCGGTCCCCGGCGGAGTTCCTCGAGAGTCTTGGGACGGCATACGACGTCCGTCCGGTTCCGCCGGGCACCGACCCGAGCCCACACGCCCCGGGCGAGATCGCGATGCGGCTCCCGGGGGGCTGGCATCGTCTCCGCTGCCGCGAGCGCCCTTCCGCGGCCGACGACCCGGTCGCCGCGCTCGACGTCTCACTCCTTCAGACCAACGTCCTGGAGCCACTCCTCGGGATCACCGATGTCCGGCGCGACCCGCGGATCGGGTTCGTCGGTGGCATCCGGGGCGCGGCCGAGCTGGACCGGCGCGTCGACAGCGGGACCTGGGCGGCGGCCTTCCTCATGCACCCGACCTCGGTCGAGGACCTGGTCGCCGTCGCGGGCTCGGGCCATGACATGCCACCGAAGTCGACCTGGTTCGAGCCCAAGCTGGCCAGCGGGCTGTTCGTCCACCCCTTCGGCCAGGGCTGATCCCGCGGCATACCCTTGGGCCTCGTGTCGACGCCCGAGATTCCCGCTGAGCTGTTCGCGCGCGCGCTGGCCGGGCTGACGCCGGTCATGCCGCTGTTGAGCGACCTCGGCGACCGGTTCGCGACGGCCGGTCACACCCTCGCCCTCGTCGGGGGCCCGGTCCGCGATGCCTTCCTCGGCCGCACCTCGCCCGACCTGGACTTCACGACGGACGCCCGGCCCGAGCAGATCCAGCCGATCCTGTCCCGCTGGGGCGACGCGGTGTGGGACATCGGCAAGGAGTTCGGGACGATCGGGGCTCGCCAGGGCGACGTCATCGTCGAGGTCACGACCCATCGGGCCGACGCGTACGACGGAGTGACCCGCAAGCCGATCGTCGCGTTCGGCGACAACCTCCAGGACGACCTCGCCCGCCGTGACTTCACCGTCAACGCGATGGCGATGCTGCTGCCGGACCTCACCTTCGTCGACCCGCACGACGGTCTGGCCGACCTCGCCGCCGGCACCTTGCGCACCCCGATCACGCCGCAGATCTCCTTCGGCGACGACCCGCTGCGGATGATGCGCGCCGCCCGGTTCGCTGCCCAGCTCGGCCTCGTCCCGGACGAGGAGACGTATGCCGCGATGCAGGCGATGGCGGGCAGTATTGCGATCGTCTCGGCCGAGCGGGTCCGCGAGGAACTGACCAAGCTGCTCATGGCGCCCACGCCCCGACCGGGGCTGGCTCTGCTCGTCGACTCCGGGCTCGCGGCATACGTGCTGCCTGAGCTGCCGGCCCTCCAGCTGGAGATCGACGAGCACCACCGGCACAAGGACGTCTACGCCCACAGTCTCACCGTTCTGGAGCAGGCGATCGCCCTCGAGGGGTCGCCGGACGGTCTGCCGGATTCGGTGCCCGGCCCCGACCTGTGGCTGCGGCTCGCCGCGATCCTGCACGACATCGGCAAGCCGGCGACCCGCCAGTTCGAGGACAACGGCGGGGTGAGCTTCCATCACCACGAGGTGGTCGGCGCCAAGCTGACCGCCCGGCGGCTGCGGGCCCTGCGCTTCGACAAGGACACCGTCAAGGCGGTCTCCCGGCTCGTCGAGCTGCACCTGCGCTTCCACGGCTACGGCAACGGGCAGTGGACCGACTCGGCCGTCCGCCGCTACGTCACCGACGCCGGACCGCTCCTGGAGCGCCTGCACCGGTTGACCCGGGCCGACTCGACGACCCGCAACAAGCACAAGGCGCTCCAGCTGGCCCGCACCTACGACTCGCTCGAGGAGCGGATCACCGAGCTGCGTGCCCAGGAGGAGCTGGACGCGGTCCGCCCCGACCTGGACGGCAACCAGATCGGTGCGATCCTCGGGATCCCCCCGGGCCGGGTCATCGGGCGCGCCTACACCTACCTGCTGTCGGTACGACTCGACGAGGGCCCGCTCTCCAAGGAGGAGGCCACCGCACGGCTGCGCTCGTGGTGGGTCGACCAGCCGGAGGCGACCGCAGACCCGACCGGCCGGCCTACCGGGTCCTCAACGCAACCCGAGTAGATCTCCCCATGTTGGGGTCCGGCGCTCGGCTGACGTGCTCCACCCCGTCGCACGCCCCGACGGGGTATAGTTTGTGTGAGGAAGTGGAGAAGTGCTCCGGTTAGCAGCTGTAGGAAGTCTCCCTCCGGTGCTGCACGTGGGTTGTCCCGAGACGGCGTGCCAGGGGGCCGAGAAGGTGATGAAGCCATGACGCAGGCGCCCATCAAGCCGCTGCGCGCCGACGCGGTCCGCAACCGCAACAAGCTGATCGACGTCGCGACCCAGATGTTCACCACCCACGGTGCCGACGTGTCGCTCGAGGACATCGCCCGCGAGGCCGAGCTCGGCATCGGCACCCTCTACCGACACTTCCCGACCCGGTGCGACCTGGTCCTGGCCGTCTACGGCACCCAGGTCGACGCCCTCGACGAGCGCTCGCGGCTGCTGCCCACCCAGCTGCCGCCGGGTCCGGCGCTGCACGAGTGGATGCGCGGGTTCGTCGACTACTACGCCGTCAAGATGGGCATGGTCAACCTGCTCCGCTCGATGATGCAGGGCCAGCCGGAGACCTTCGAGCGGGCCCGCACCATCATGCGCGAGTCGGCCGAGCGGGTCCTCGCCCCGGCCGTCGAGGCCGGTGTCGTGCGCGCCGACGCGACGGCCCCCGAGTTGGTCCGCGCCCTCGGTGGGATCTGCCTGGCCTCGACGACCCCGGAGGGGCAGGAGACCTCGCTGGCCCTCGTCGACCTCGTCTACGACGGACTGCGCTACGGCGCCCCCAACGCCTGACCCCGGCCCTTCGCCTCTGCGGATCCAAGGGTTGGTCCGCGCGGCGACCCAGACGCAATCTGCGCGAGGGGTGTGGGCTTGCCCGTCGGTGCCGGGGACCCGCTCCCCCGAGCCCGCCGGTTACCGATCCGGCTACCGATCCGGCTACCGAACCGTAGGCGCTGTGGTCACCGCACTTTCGGTCGGGTAACCCGCCCGGTAACCGGTCGCAGGGAGTCCTGCGGTCGGCAGGCGCAAGCCGGCGGTCAGCGGGTCTCGGTGCCGGCGATGAACGCCTCGAGCTTCTCCCGACCGACGTCGTCGGGACGCTGCTCCGGCGGGGACTTCATCAGGTAGGACGAGGCGGACAGCAGGGCGCCGCCGATGCCGCGGTCCTTGGCGATCTTCGCCGCACGGATGGCGTCGATGATGATGCCCGCACTGTTGGGGGAGTCCCAGACCTCGAGCTTGTACTCCAGGTTCAGCGGCGCATCGCCGAAGGCGCGGCCCTCGAGGCGGACGTACGCCCACTTCCGGTCGTCTAGCCACTCCACGTAGTCCGACGGCCCGATGTGGACATTACGGTCCTCGGCGCCGACGCCGGCCAGCGGTCCGCTGAGGTTGGAGGTGACAGCCTGGGTCTTGGAGATCTTCTTGGACTCCAGGCGCTCGCGCTCGAGCATGTTCTTGAAGTCCATGTTGCCACCGACATTGAGCTGGTAGGTGCGGTCGAGCACGACGCCGCGGTCCTCGAACAGCTTGGCCATCACCCGGTGGGTGATCGTCGCGCCGACCTGGGACTTGATGTCGTCGCCGATGACCGGCACGCCGGCTGCCTCGAACTTGGCGGCCCACTCCGGGTCGCTGGCGATGAAGACCGGCAGGGCGTTGACGAAGGCGACCTTGGCATCGATCGCACACTGCGCGTAGAACTTGTCGGCTTCTTCGGATCCCACCGGGAGGTAGGAGACGAGCACATCGACCTTGGCGGCCTTGAGGGTCGCGACGATGTCGACCGGCTCGGCGGGGGACTCATCGATGGTCAGGCGGTAGTACTTGCCGAGCCCGTCGAGGGTGTGTCCGCGCAGGACCTCGATGCCCGTGGTGGGGACGTCGGCGATCTTGATCGTGTTGTTCTGGCTGGAGTTGATCGCCTCGGCGAGGTCCTTGCCGACCTTCTTGTCGTCGACGTCGAAGGCGGCGACGAACTCGACGTCATTGACGTGGTAGTCACCGAAGGTGACGTGCATGAGGCCGGGGACGGTGACCGTCGGATCGGCATCCTTGTAGTACTCGACACCCTGCACGAGCGAGCTCGCGCAGTTGCCGACGCCGACGATGGCGACGCGAATGGAACCCATGGGTTGGTCTCCTTGGTGGGGTGAGTTGACGTGTTACGTGGGTGAGGGTGTGGACGTTCGGGGGGCGTATGCCGGGTGGCTGGGGTCGGTGAGTGGCCCTCGGTGGGCGGCGGTGCCCGGGCGCAGCTGGCGCTCGGCGTCGATCAGCTCGGTGAGCCAGCGAACCTCGCGCTCGGTCTGCTCCTCGCCATGGCGCTGCAGGGCCGTGGTCCAGGCGTCGAAGCGCTCCCGGTTCTTGGCCGACGCCGTGCGGACGTTGGCGAGCCGGTCCTCCAGGGTGGAGCGGCGACCTTCCAGGATGCGCAGCCGGACCTGGGCCTCGGTGCGGGTGAAGAAGGCGAGGCGCACGTCGAAGGTGTCGTCGTCGTAGGCGCTGGCGTCGGTGCGGCGCAGGAGGGTCTGGAACTGTTCCTTGCCGTCGGCCGTCAACTCGTAGACGATCCGGGCCCGGCCGCTGGCAGCAGCCGGTGCACCGGAGGGGCTCGACGTGGCGATCAGCCGTTGCTGGGTGAGCGACTTCAGGCAGGGGTAGAGCGTTCCGTAGGACAGTGCCCGGAAGGCGCCGAGGGCGGCGTTGAGCCGCTTGCGCAGCTCGTAGCCGTGCATGGGCGTCTCGTGGAGGAGGCCCAGCACCGCGAACTCGAGCAGGTCGGTGCGTCGGCTCATCGGGGGCCTCCTTCGGTCGCTCGGTGGGGTGGGTGTCCGGATGCCGCGCTCTGGTGGGCCCGCGGGTGGATCGGGTTGAACCATACACCAGATATATCGCGTCGATACATCACCGGCTGGTGACCCCACGTCACGTGCTCGCGTCGACAAACTGACCCCACGTCACGCCCGGCGGGGTTTTGGGCCTGACGTGGGGTCGATTTCTTGACGTGGCGGCATACGAGGGACTCGGAGTTCACAAGGTCCCGGGTCATACTTGGGACGCGCTCCCCGACCGGGGGCGTGTTCCCTTTCCCGAGAGTGCATATGAGTCAGCGTTCCTCCAAACCCCGCGCCGTGCCCAAGGCGGTCGCCCCCGGCGGCCGGGCCAACCCGTCG
>JBDTBX010000131.1:0-4747 GCA_039923915.1 Nostocoides sp.
TCGTGTCGACCCACCCACTGGGTGAGGATGACCGCGCCGTCGACGCCGTCCCGGACGTGCCACATGTCGCTGATGCTCCACCTCATCACCAACATCATGGCCGCAGTGAAAGAGAAGAACACTGTCGGGACCGCGACCAAGGCCGCCCCCGGCCACGGCAGGCCAGCCACGTGTAACCCGACTGCGCACCCGAGCAGGAAGACCAGCTGCGGCCCGGTCCGGCGCCACCGAATGAAGATCTCTCGCCGCGGCACGAACAGGAACGCGGTGGTGGCGATCAGCGCGCAATAGGCCGTCGGGACCAGCCCGATTCGCGCCCCGCGGTGCACCCGCAACTGCCTCCCCTGCCGCTCTATGTCCTTCATCGCCCGCGGTCCAGCTCCTCCGTTGTTGGCTGCACGGCCGCAACACACCCGGTTAACCGGGTGTGTTCGCCCAGCAAACCTGCGAGCAGCCCCAGACGGGCAGCAGTGTCGGTGGTGGCGCGGGCGGTCGCCAACCCCACCTCGTAGGCGAGGCTAGCGGCCGTGGCCGCGGCGTCACCGGGCGCTACGTCGGACCACTCCTCGTCGTCGCGGTCGGCGTTGGCCGGGTCGACGTCGATCACGAGCCGGTCGTGGTCCCACCCGACGACCGCCGCATTCTCTGTGGACGTGACTGCCTGGATGGTGTGGGTGAGGTTGCTCGCGACGTCAGCAGCCGCGGTGGCGTCACGGGTGAAGGGAACCTCCGTCCGGGCGACGGCGGCAGCGTGCTGCTCGCACGGGCAGTCGGCCCACTCCAAGGCGGCCGTCAGCTGCGCCTCACACTGGCCTCGTTCAGCGGCGGTGGTGAAAGGGAGCACCTGCCGGGCGCACCAGGTCGCCAACCGCACCGTCAACCCCTACCGGTCGGTCTCTGAACGCGTGGTGTCCTCCGTGGTCGCGCGCACGGCGTCGGCTAGCCCAAGCAGCGGGTGCCGGTCCTCGGGGGGTGTCAGGGCGTTCACGCCCCACGCGAGACCGGCGATGACCGGGTGCGGTCCTTCCGGCCGGTGGCCCCACCGGGCCAACCCCAGCCGGGCGGCGACCGCCCGCTCGCCGCGTTCCTTCTCGTCCTCAACGCCGCGTTCCTGGTTCATCGCTTCGGTGAGCGGACCGCAGTCGGGGCAGAACTCGCCGGCTGCCAGGGTGGGCCAGTCCGCCGGCATCACTCCGACTCCCATGCGGCGAGGGTGCCAGGCGTAGCAGTGGTCCACCCACCGCGCCAACGCTGGCTGGTCGGCGTTGTCGTACGCGTCAGCCGGGATCGGCTCCAGCTGCGGGTGCGGCGGCAGCAGCGTCTGGTGCGGGCGAGACTGGACGGCGGTCATATGGGCTTCTCCTGGATAAGAGGTCGACAGGGGTGCGGGTGTGGCGTGGGTTCGGATGTGGCACCGAATGTTTCTCGCCCGTCCGGGGGCTCATGGCCGTACCGGCCCGCCGCCCGGGTGCGGACGCCGTACTCGTGGTGGTCGCGCCTGCAGGGATCGGCGTAGGGCTCGTTCGGGCCGGGCTGCGAGGCGGGCCGCTAGCGGCGACCTCCACCACCCGCGCTGAGCGCGGTGGACCGCGTGGCCGACCACCCACATCACGAGCCCGACCGCGGCCATCGGCACGTACAGCAGGTAGCTGCCGGCGTCGGCCGTGTTGAGGTTGGCCTCCATGAGCAGGAACACGGAGCTGACGATCATGCACGCGATCCCGAAGAGCCGCAGTAGTACCGACCCGAACACCAGGACCGCTAGAGCGGTCAGGGCGGCCGTCCCGGCCCAGGCCACGACCGCGTTGAGGCTACTCATGACCCGTGCCTACCAGCCGGGTCCGACACCAACGCGCCACCGTGGCCACGCCGGCCCGGGCGGCGCGACGCACCGGTGCGGTCGCTCCGCCATGGTTCTCCCGGGCGGCGTTCACCAGCGTGGCGGGCGACGCCAGCCCCAATGAGCTGTCAGTTGTCTCTACGTCCGGCGGGGCCGGGTCGTCGATGAAGTCCTCGGGAAACGCGACCCGCTCACACGCATCGGAGCACAGCCTGGCCCAGCTGTCATCGGCCGCGTCGGCTCGCAGCCGGTCATCGTGCAGGGTCCGTGTCACGCGGTACTCCGTCACGCTCATCCAGTGGCTGGCCCAGTACCCCCAGTCCTCGTCACTGTCGTCGCAGTCGGCCCCGCAGACCGCGCACGGGCCGTCCCAGGACTCTTCGATGGGCTCGGTCGTTCCTTCGATCGGTGCCGGCCGGCGCAGCACGTCCCGACCCGACGGCCACCACCCAAACCGGTCGCACAACTCCGAGCAGATCGGCGTCCAGCCGGTCCCGGCGTCGCTGGCCCCGGGCAGCAGCAGGTCCTCCCCGCCGGACTTCACCAGGTCTGCGCGGTGCTCGCGCACGCTGGACCCGCCGGCGACCCAGGCGCCCAGGCCGCTGCCCATCTCTCCGCCACAGATCGTGCACGGTGGGGCCCCGTTCGGCCAGTAGTCCTCGAACGCTTGCTTCGCGATGGTGGTCATCGGACGTCCCCTCCTCGCCGACCCCGGCCCGAAGGTGAGGCCCCGGCCCGGGTCACCACCAGTCCCGCAAAGACCACCTTCAGGACGAGCCCGGCCGCCGCGACGGCTACGAACCAGCGTTGCCCCTCCCCCGCCGGGCCGAGCCCGGCCCGCAGACAAGCCGTGTGCACGCCCGCGAGGATCACCAAACCTGCTAGCACGACGGCCTCGCGCCCAGTCAGGGCTTGGCTCGTGGCCCGCGCGTGGCGCAGGCGTTGATTTGTTCGGTTCGACATGGCTGCTCCGTCGGTGGTGGTGGTGCTCCGGTGCGGGTGGGTCACAGGGGGACCCCGTGCTGGGCCATGAAGGGGACCGGGTTGATGGGTACGCCGTTGATCTCGACCTGCTCGTGCAGGTGGTCCCCGGTGGAGTTGCCGGTGGTGCCGACCTTCCCGATTTCTTCCCCCGCGGTCAGGGTGGCCCCGACCGTGGTGGTGATGGCGGACTGGTGCATCAGCTTGATGAGGACCCCACCGCCGCAGTCGATGGTGGTCTGGTTCCCGCCGCCGCCGCTGACCGGGCCGGCCTGGACCGTGACCCCGTCACACACGGAGAAGATCGGTGTCCCGCCCGGGGCGGCCAGGTCCTGTCCCTTGTGCAGCTTCGCGGTGCGCAGGTTCGGGCGGTAGTCCCCGAAGTTGCTGGTCAGGGTGTACTTCGCCGGCTTCAGCGGGTTGGCCCACTTCCCCGAGATCGCTTTCCCACCAGTGGTCCTGGCCGCGGCGGCGGGTTGCACGTCCACGCACTCGGCCCCGTCCGTGCCGACCACGGATGTCCCGCTGGCCGGCAACGAGGTGAGCAGGCTCGGGTCGCGGGTGAGGGCGGCGACCACCGCGACGGCGTCGGGCCAGAACGGGGCGTAGTAGTTCTCATTCGAGTTGCCCTGCGCCCGGTGCGCCGCGATCGTCGGGGGCAGACTCCGGTATCCGGGCACCGCCATCAGCGCCGTGAACCCGTTGATGGAGGAGATGGTCGGGTCCATCCGGTCCGCCAGGGTGCCCCAGGCCCCGTTGTCGCGTTGCTGCCACAACCCTCGCGAGTCCGGGCCCGCGGCGTCGCCGCGGTCAAGGACGGTCAGGTTCGACTCGCCCATCGTGGTCATCACCCCGACCGTGATCGTCCACGAGTCCAACCCCAGGGCTTGGCCGGCCTTGATGACGTAGCCGGCATTGACCAGCTGCACCCCCTGGTAGATCCCGACCTTGGTCGGCAGCTTCCCCGATCCGTTGTCAGCTGCGGCCGGTGGTGGGGTGCTCGGGCCGCCTGTGGCGCCGGCCTGCACGATCGCCGGCCCGGTCGGGGAGCACCCGGTGGCCTGGTCGACCAGCCCCGCGCCGCCAGCGCCCATCACCGCGGTACACGCACCCACCGCGAGGAGGGTGACCGCGGCAATCCCACCGGCAGCCTTCACCCCACTCATGTCAGGCTGCTCATTTCACTGGAGCTCATTTGACGCCGTCCGGGGGTTGCGCGGTCTGTACCAGCCACCGGCTGGTGGGACGGTCCCAGAGCAGGAACAGGGTGTAGTCGCCGATGTCGGTCGGGACGGTCACGATCCGGGCGTCCTTCTCCGCGTTCGGCAACGCTGTGGCCTTGCCGGTCAGCTTCGTGACCGGGATCCGGGCCGGGTCGGTGCCGTACATGTTCTGCTGCGCCGACGCGGTCAGCAACGGGCTGACCCGCGCCCACCAGCCCGCCTCCGACAGATCCGGTCTGGCGAAGGCTTGCATGAACCGCGTCGCGGCCGCGGCGGCCGCGGTGGTGCGGGCGACCTGCTGCCCGTCGATGCTGATCTGGTTTTGTGGGAGCGACCTGGTCACCGACGGCCGCGGCGCAACCAATGTCGTGGGCCTGGTGGTGGCGGGTGGTGGTGAACCCGCAGTGCTGCCTCGCGGCGACGAGGCTGTGTCCGTCGTGGGTGGCGCCGGGCTCGGTGGCGCGGCCGGCGGCGGGGCGGCGGCTGCTGCCGCCGTGGCGGTGACGGTGGCGGTGGGGGTCGGGCCGGCCGAGCACCCCGCCATGACCACCACCATCACAGCCACCACCATCACGGCAGCGGTGGCGGCGGTGGTGAGCACGGCGGTTGCCGTTGTCTTCCGGGTCATGACGCGTGCCGTTCGGGTGGTCATGATGCGGCCGCCACATCGTCCGGTCCGGTGGCGGCGGAGCGGACGTCGATG
>JBDTBX010000132.1:0-4965 GCA_039923915.1 Nostocoides sp.
TTCACCGCGCTGACCGGTGCGTTCGGCGGGGGCGAGCAGGGACCGCGGCGTCAGCCTCCGCACGCGCACGCCCAACGGGTGGCCCGGCTGCTCCTCGACCGCGGAGCGGACCCCAACGACGGCCAGACCCTCTACAACCGGATGTTCACGCCGGCGAACGACCATCTCGGGCTGCTGTTCGAGTACGGCCTGGGCACTGTCACCGACGGGCCGTGGTTCCGGCTGCTCGGCGAGGCCATGGAGACCCCAGCGGAGATGATGACCCGACAGGTGCGGTGGGCCGCCGGGCACGGCTTCACCGAACGGCTGGACCTGCTTGCCGACCACGGGATGGACGTGCACGCCATCGAGCCCCACCGCTGGGAGGTCCCGGCCGACATCGACGCCAGGGCCCGCGGGCGGACTGCTCTGCACGAGGCCGCCTGGGACGGCAACCTGACCCGGATCCGAACCCTGCTTGACGCGGGCGCCGACCCCACCGTCGTCGACGACCGCTACGGGGCCACGCCGCTGGCCTGGGCCGAGCATGCCTTCCAGACCGCGGCCGCAAGCCTGCTCCGCCCCCTCACGCCTCTCGATCCGCAGTGATCTTCGACAGGCTCCTCGCACTGCCCGCAGCAGACGCGACACAATGGCGCCACCCTGGCGCCCCAGCCTCGTCCCGGAAAGCAGGTCACCGATGACCAACCTCGCGACCAACCTCATCCGGACCGCCGGGCGTCTGCCCGACAAGGCCGCCATCACCATCGAGGGCCAATCCGTCTCGTATGCCGCCTTGCTGGGTCTGGCGAGCCAGGCGGCCGGCAACCTGCGCAAAGCGGGACTCCAGCCGGGAGACCGGGTGGGGCTCATCCTGCCCAACGTGCCGGCATACCCCGTGCTCTTCTTCGGCACCCTCCTGGCCGGTGGCATCGTCGTGCCGATGAACCCGCTGCTCAAGGCCGGCGAGATCGACTTCCACTTCAGCGACAGCGGGGCGAGGTTCGCGTTCGTCTGGCCGGACTTCGTCGCCGAGGCGCAGGCCGGGGCGCAGAACCAGGGAACCCAGGTCATCGAGTGCGGGCCGATGGGCCCAAAACCGGGCGCCTTCGTCGAGGACGGCGCGCCGATCACGGTGCCCGAAGGCCGCGCCGACGACGACACCTGCGTGATCCTCTACACGTCGGGCACGACCGGTCGCCCCAAGGGTGCCGAGCTGACCCACTCGAACCTCAACCTCAACGCCCGCCGGTGCGTCGAGGACATCCAGCAGATGACCGAGGACGACGTCGTCATGGGCTGCCTGCCGCTGTTCCACGTCTTCGGCCTCGTCGTCGGGTTGCAAGCCGCCGTCATCGCCGGCGCGTCGCTCGCGCTCATCCCCCGCTTCGACCCGGCCAAGGCGATCCACGTCATCGGCAGCCAAGGCGTGACGATCATGCAGGGCGTTCCCACGATGTATGCCGCGCTCCTCAACCACCCTGACGGCGATGGGCTCGATGCCTCGCGCCTGCGGCTGTGCGCGTCCGGTGGGTCGGCGATGCCGCACGAGGTGCAGAGCGGCTTCGAGAAGAAGTTCGACTGCATCATTCTGGAGGGCTACGGGCTGTCCGAGACCTCACCGGTCGTGTCGTTCAACATGCCCGACCGGGAGCGCAAACCCGGAACCATCGGGGTCGCCATCCCGGGCTGCGAGATGCGGCTCGAGGATGCCGACGGCAAGGTCGTGGGCGTGAGCGAGATCGGCGAGATCGCGATCAAGGGCGACAACGTGATGAAGGGCTACTGGCGCAACCCGGAGGCGACGGCCGAGGCGATCCGCGACGGCTGGTTCCATACCGGCGACCTTGCGACCGTCGACGAGGAGGGCTACTACACGATCGTCGACCGCAAGAAGGACCTGATCATCCGCGGCGGCTTCAACGTGTACCCGCGCGAGGTCGAGGAGCTGCTGTACACCCACCCGGACGTTATCGAGGCGGCCGTCGTCGGCGTACCGGATCCCTTGTACGGGGAGGAGATCGGGGCGGCGATCGCGTTCCGCCCGGGCGCGACGGCCAGCCTGGACGACGTCAAGGCGTGGGCCAAGGAGCGGATCGCCGCCTACAAGTACCCCCGCCACCTCTGGCAGGTCGACGAGCTCCCCAAAGGCCCGACCGGCAAGATCCTCCGTCGCGAGGTCCACCCACCCACCGCCTGACCCCTGACCGGCAGTGTGCGAGATCCCGTATGCCGGAGTCGCCGGAGCGCTCGCGGCGTCAGGTGTGTGCGCGGCGCAGGGAGCGCCAGCCGGCGGCGGGGCGGCCGACGATCAGCGCGGCGACGAGCACGATCACGAAGCCGGCCAACTGCGGCCACGCGAGCGACTCGGACAGCACGAGCACGCCCAGCACGACCGAGACGACCGGGATGAGGTAGGTGACCGTCGAGCTGACGACCGCTCCGGCATCGCGAACCACGTCGAACTGGAGCATGTAGGCCAGCCCCGTGCCGACCGCGCCGAGGACGACGATGGCGATCACTGCCACCCAGACGGCCTGTGACCCGGCGGCCGCGTGCACGGTCCACGGAGCCGAGAGGCGGTCCCGCTGGGTCCACCACCAGAGAAGACTCATCGGCACCATGAGCGCCGAACCGCAGAGGAGGACGGCGGCCGGCTGGGAGAGCCCGCCGAGGTCGACCTTGCCGAGGAACCGGCGGATGTACGGCCAGCCGACGCCATAGCTCGCACCGCCGAGCAGCGTGATCCCGAAGCCGACGAGGTCGGTCGTCCCGCCGGCACTCCACGGCTCGGTGATCACGAGGACGCCGACCAGGCCGAGGGTGACGGCGGCCAGCTTGTCGCGGGTGATCCGCTCGGCAGGGATGAGCAGGAGCGAGAAGATCACCATGGCGATGGGCGTGATCGAGTTGCCGATGCCCGCCAGCGCCGAGGACACCCGGGTCTCGCCGAGCGCGAACATGGTGAACGGGAACGCCGTGAGGAAGAACCCCGACACGAACAGGTGGCCCCACACTGCCAGACCCCGCGGGAGCCGCCCACCGGTCAGCCGAAGCATGGTGAGCACGATGGCCGTCCCGAAGAAGATCCGCAGCGCCGAGATCTGCACCGGTGCCAGCGCCCGCAGCCCGAACTTCATGAGCAGGAAGCTCGACCCCCAGATGAGGGACAGAGCCAAGAACTTGGCCTGCCACGGCACGGCGCGCCGACCGCTCGTCGGCCCAGCCGCCGCGGCGGGGTTCGCTCCGGGACTGGTCACACTCGTCGGAGCCCTCAACGCCATCTTCGTCGTCCTCTTCATCGATGGGCCCTCACCCGTGGGCCAGGTCGGTCAGTTCGCGCGCGGCCTCCCGCGCTGCCCGTTGAACGCTGCGCGCCCCGTCGGGTGTGAGTCCGGCGAGCCCGCATGCGGGGGTGACAACCATGTCGTCGAGGGTCGCGACGGGAAGCCCGAGGCGACTCCACCTGTCGGCCAACCCGGCCACCGCTGCGCGAGCGGTGCCGGTCGCGTCGGTCGGGAGGCACCCGGCATACAGCCGTGTGCCGGCCTCGATGCTCTCCCCCAGCGCCTCCCACTGTGCGGGCCTCAGGAGCGAGGTGTCGATGGCCACGGCCGACGCAGAAACGTTGCGCAGCAATGGAATCGGCACATCAGGATGGCAACAGTGGATGACGGCCGGCCGCTCCCCCGCGGCCTCGACCACCTCCCGGAGCCCATCGGCGACCCGCTGCCGCTCGACGGCCCGGACCCGCCCGAAGCCCGAGGCAGTCGGCAGCGACCCACCGAGCACGGAAGGCAGGGCAGGCTCGTCCAGCTGAACGACGAACCGCGCATCGGGAACGAGGCGTTGGAGGTCGGCGAGGTGTCGACGCAACCCCTCGGCGAGTGAGCCCACGACATCGCGTGTCGCGCCGTCGTCGATGAGGGCCCGCTCACCCCGGGTCAGCTCAATGGTCGCGGCGAGAGTCCATGGTCCGCACACCTGGATCTTGAGATCACCGGCATACCCGTCGAAGGCCTCGGCGAACTCGTCGAGGTCCTGGCGCCACAGGGACCGGGTCCGGGACGCATCGTGACCCGGCCGATCGACAAAACGCCAGCCAGCCGGCTGGAGGTCGACGGCGAGACCGGCAAGCAGGCCGGCCGTTCGTCCGACGAGATCAGCACCCGGTCCGCGTCCCGGCAGTTCGGGCAGATAGGGCAGATCAGGCTCGGTGAAGCTGTCACGGACCTCGCGGACTGCCTCGCGGATGTCGGTGCCCGGCAGTGAGCCGATCCCCGTCGCCCGGGTCATGCCCGAACCGGGGCCGGCTCGTTGCGCTCGGCGAGGGCACGGACACTCGGTGGCACCGGCGCGCCCGCCGGGGAGAACGGCGCAGTCTGGGGCGGGTCGAAGACCATCCGCATGGGCACGATCCCCACCCACGCGTCCGTCTCCTCCTCCGGCAGGTCTGACCAGTCGTCGCGGACCTTGACCGTCCACTGCCCATCGAGGATCGGTAGCGCCATCGCCAGGGTCTGGGCGCGCTCCTTCTTCGTCGTCGCCCGGACCTCGGCGTTGCGGCCGGGCACGAGCCGGTCCGACAGGTGGTCCAGCGCAGCCTCCTGCTCGGCACCGGTGAGCCGTTCGAGGTGCCCGGAGACGACCGCCGACCGGTAGTTGGCCGAGGACTCGAACGTCGTGTGCGCGACGACGAGGCCGTCGATGACGGCGACGCACAGCGCCACCGGCGCGCCGGCGGCGACGGCCCGCAGGGCTCCGGCCCCGGTCGAGCCATGCACGAGGATCCGGTCCCCAACGCGCGCGTAGAGCATGGGCACGACCCAGGGCCACCCGTCGACCACCGTCGACAGGGTGCCGACGAGGCTCGCGTCGAGCACGGCGTCGAGGTGGTCCCGCTCGCTCCGGGCCCGCTCGGGATGGCGACCCACGCGCTGGGCCGGGAAGGTCGTCACATCGGTCATGGCCCCATCCAACACCTAC
>JBDTBX010000133.1:0-5383 GCA_039923915.1 Nostocoides sp.
CGCCAACGTCGGGCTGTTCACCTACCCGATGCTGATGGCGGCCGACATCCTCATGTACGACGCGGCATACGTGCCGGTCGGTGAGGACCAGCGCCAGCACCTGGAGATCACCCGCGACGTCGCCGAACGGTTCAACGTTCGCTTCGGTGAGGGTGGGCTCGTCGTCCCCGACCCGTACATCCTGAAGGAGACGGCCAAGATAATGGAGCTGACCGTCCCGCAGAACAAGATGTCGGGCACCAACAGTCCCGACAAGGGCCTGCTCCTGCTCAGCGACACCGACAGCCGGCTGCGTAAGAAGATCATGTCTGCGGTCACTGACACCGAGTCCGAGGTCCGCTACGACCCGAGGACCAAGGCGGGTGTCTCCAACCTGCTCCTCATCCACGCGGCCCTCTCCGGGATCCGGGTCGAAGAGCTGGAGCGCACGTATGCCGGCCGTGGCTACGGTGACCTGAAGAAGGACGTCGCCGACGTCGTCATCGGCACCGTCGCGCCGTTCCGGGAGCGGATGACCGAGCTGCTCGATGACCCGGCCGAGCTGGACCGGATCCTTGCCGACGGGGCCGACCGGGCCCGGGAGGTCGCCGTCGTCACGATGGCCCGGGTCCGGGAGCTGGTCGGGCTGCCGCCGCGCGCGGCCTGACCCGATCACTTCCTACTAGGGTCGATCCATGCCCACCATCGGGGTCGCCGTCGCCGTACCCGAGCCCTTCGGGTCCGCCCTTCGGCGGATGCGGGACTCGTTCGGCGACGCCCTCGCGGCCGGCATACCGACGCACATCACCTTGCTACCACCCACCGAGGTCGACGAGGGGTCGTACGCCGCGTTCGAGGCGCACCTCGCCGGGGTGACCCGGACCGTCGCGCCGTTCGAGGTGCTCCTGCGCGGGACCGGGACCTTCCGGCCCGTCTCGCCGGTCGTCTTCGTCCAGGTCGCCCGCGGGATCAGCGAGTGCGAGCAGCTCGAGGCGGCAGTCCGCGGCGGACCGCTGGAGCGCGACCTCGAGTTCAGCTACCACCCGCACGTCACGGTGGCCCAACATCTGGACGACGAGGCCCTCGAACTCGCCTTTGAGGCGCTGGCCGGCTATGCAGCAACCTTCACGGTGTCCTCGATCGCTCTCTACCGGCACGGGGACGGTGGCGGCGCCGACGATGCGTGGCGAGTCGTGCGGACCTTCCCGCTCGGTGACGCGGGCTCGGGCGGGGCGAGCGGGGCCCCCGTGGCCGCCCGGACCGGCGGGTGAAAACCGTCCGGCGGCTCTGGACCCGTCTCCAGGGCACGTGGGGCTACCGGGGTTGGAAGCGATACGGCGACGCCCGTGGCAACCTGCTCGCCGGCGGAGTCACGTACTTCGCCTTCCTTTCCGTCTTCCCGGCCATCGCCTTGGCCTTCACCATCTTCGGCGCCCTGCTCCGCGGACACCCGGACTGGCTCGGGCAGATCTCCGGCTATCTCGACACGACCCTGCCGGGGTTCGTCAAGGACGATGCCAACCCCACCGGCCTCATCCCGCTGTCGATCCCCAGCCGCAACACGCTGTCGATCACCGGCGTCGTCGCCGTCCTCGGCCTGGTCCTGTCCGGTCTGGGCTGGCTCGCCGCGACGCGGGACGGGATCCGCGCGATCTTCGGGGCGAAGGGCTCGCCGGGGAACGTCCTGACCGACAAGCTCCGCGACCTCGCCGTCCTCGTCGTCTTCGGGGTCGGCATCGTCCTGTCGGCGGCCGTCACGGGCGTCGCGGGAGCCGTCACGGGCAACGTCGCCGAGTGGATCGGGCTCGGGGGTCAGGGCTGGATCCTCACCGTCGTCGGGGTGCTCCTCGGAATCGTCCTCGACGGAGCCCTCGTGGCCGTCATGCTGCGGGTCCTGTCGGGTGTCGACCTGCCCTGGCGGGGCGTCCGCAACGGTGCCCTCGCCGGCGGCATCGGCCTGACCCTGCTCAAGGTGTTCGGCACCACGCTGGTCGCCGGGACCCTGCGGAACCCGGTCTACGGGTCGATCGCCCTCGTCGTCGGGCTGCTCGTCTGGCTCAACTTCATCTCCCGGATCGTCCTGCTCTCGGCGGCCTGGGCGGCCAACGACCTCGACGACGCGGAGCCGACGTCGGCCCAGACCCGTGGCGCTGGGGCCGTGCCGGACCCGGCAGATCGGGTGGCCGCGGGCCTGCCCACCTTCGGTCAGCGGGCTGCCGATCGTTGGACTCTGGCGGCCGGTGCCGTCCTCGGCGCCGCCGGAGTCGCGGGGCTCGGCGCGGTCGCGCGCAGCGTGCTGCGCCTCATCCGCCCCCGCGCACCAAGGAATTGACCCCACGTCAGGTGGTGCGGCCGGCGGGGGCGCTCGGGGTCGCCAGGAGGAACTGGGGGGCCGCGAAGCCGCGATCGGCGAAGGCCGCGGCCACGGCCTCGGCGACCTGCTCGTATGCCGCGTCGCCGACGAGCGCGATGGCCGAGCCACCGAAGCCGCCGCCGGTCATCCGGGCGCCCGCCGCACCGGCTCCGAGGGCGACCTGGACGACCGTGTCCAGCTCGGGCACCGTCACCTCGTAGTCGTCCCTGAGCGAGGCGTGCGAGGCGGTCATGGCCGCGCCGAGGCCCTGCACATCGCCCCGCTCGAGGGCCTCCGCAGCGTCCCGGACCCGGGCGATCTCGGTGACGACGTGCCGGGTCCGCCGCCGGAGCACAGCGTCGTCGAGCCGGGCCAGGGTCTCATCGAGGTCGTCGACCGCCACCCGGCGCAGCGACCGCACGCCGAGCCGGCGCGCCGCCTCCTCGGTCGAGGCCCGCCGCTCGGCGTACTGCCCGTCGACGAGTGCGTGTGGCGCGCGGGTATCGACGACGAGGAGGGTCCAGCCGAGGTCGCCGATCCGCCATGGCACGTCGCGCGTCGAGAAGTCGGCGCAGTCCAGGAGCAGCGCGTGACCGGTCCGGGCGAGGAGCGACACGGCTTGGTCCATCCCACCGGTGTTGGCCCCCGCGACGACGTTCTCGGCCTCGATCGAGGCCGCCATCAGGTCACGCCGGGACAGCGTCGAACCCAGGGGCGCCACGTCGGCCACGGCAACAGCGACGGCGCACTCGAGGGCGGCCGACGACGACAGGCCGCTCCCGAGCGGCACCCGGCCGTCGATGACGATGTCGAGACCGGGAACCCGGATTCCCTTGCGCTGCAACGACCACAGCACGCCAGCGACGTAGGCCGACCAGCCGCCCGGGCGACCCGGCCCCACCTCGTCGAGGGTCCCGGACCACCCCTCGCCGGCCTGGACGCTGGCCAGCGAGAACCCGCTGTCGGCGCGCACCCGCACCGCGGCATACGTGCGATGTGCGAGCGCCAGCGGGAGGCAGAGACCCTCGTTGTAGTCGGTGTGCTCCCCGATCAGGTTGACCCGGCCGGGTGCCGACCAGACGCCGTCGGGCGCCACGCCGTGGGCCGAGGTGAACCGGCCGGTGAGGTCGGCGGCGACCTGTGCGGGGTCCGGCGCCAACAGCCAGGCGGGCTCGGTCATCGTCCGGCGGCCCGGGTGACGAACGCGGCGAGGTCCTTGCTCTGCCGCAGCCGGCTCGGCTCGTGGACGTACATCATGTGGCCCGCCTCGTAGTAGCGGTGCTCGATGTTGGCGAGGAGCGACGCCGGGACGTCGAGGTGGGCGAACGCGTCCTCGGCGGCGTAGTACGGCGTCGCCCCGTCGAGGTACCCGTACGCGACGTGCACCTGCAGGTGCGGGTTGGCCCGCATCGCCCGGGACAGCGCGGCCGTCACGTCGACCGACTTGCCCTCGAACTCCTTGTAGGACCAGGTCTCGTGCAGGTTGGTGATGATCGCGTACGCGAGGTCGTTCTCGTAGTCCAGCTCGGTCCGCACGTAGTGGTTGAAGGCCGCTGCGTAGGGACCCACGACGGCGTCGAAACTGGGGTCGGCGTCCCACTCCTCGGCATTGCCGGCAGCGAGCGGTCCGGTGAACCGGGCGTCGAGGCGCCCCACGGCAAGCCCCTTGTCGCGCAACAGTTCGGTGAAAAAGCGGACGTGCTCGACGCGGAGGTTGGCGCGATCGACGTATGCCGGCGAGAGGCCGGTGATCTCGGCGAGCCGGTTGACCGTCGCCCGCCGTTCGGCGGGGGTCAGACGCGCTCCGCGGGCCAGCGCCCAGGGATAGTCGTGCTCGGCGAACTCGGTCGCGGCGGCGAGGACCGACTTCAGGGTCTTGCGGCCGTGCAGCCCGTGGTGGTGCGCGGCCGCCGCATACGTGGGCAGGTAGTCGACATAGGCGCGGTCGTTGCGGTACCCGAAGTCCGAGGTCCCGAAGTCGATGATCGAGGAGACGAGCATGAGGCCGTTGAGGTAGATCGAGAGGGAGTCCTGGAGGTACTCGGCGAGTGCCGCCCCGCGGACCGTGCCGTAGGACTCGCCGATGAGGAACTTCGGCGAGAGCCACCGGTTGTGCCGGGTCAGCCAGAGCCGGATCAGCTCGGCGACGCTCTCGACGTCGGCGGTGAAGCCGTGGAAGTCCTTGGGCTTGCCGCCGTCGACGGTGCGGGACCACCCGGTCGACACCGGGTCGATGAAGACGATGTCGGAGACGGCGAGCAGGCTCTGGGGGTTGTCGACGAGGCCATAGGGCGGAGGGGCGAGGTTGCCGGCGTCACCGGACACGACCCGTCGCGGTCCGAGCAGGCCGAGGTGCAGCCAGATCGAGCTCGATCCCGGCCCACCGTTGAAGGCGAAGGTGACCGGGCGTTCGGGGCCGTCGTCGTTCTGGGCGACGTAGCTCGTGACGGACATGAGCGCGACCGGCTTGGCGCTGCCGAAGACCCCGTTGTCCAGGGCCTCACGGGACACGACCATCCGCCCGGTGGTGGCCTTGTAGGGCAGGGTACGACGGCCGATCCGCAGGGTGTGCTCAGTGGTCCGCAGGTCGTCGGTGGGGCGCGGGGCAGGCGACGGAGCCGCCGGCACTCCTGGTGCGGGAGCCGGCGTCGTCGAGGAGGGAGGGGTCGACGTGGGCGTCACGGGGTCGCTCATGGCGGCATTCTGTCAGCGGCCGCAAGGACTGGGGTGGGACAGCGGGCCGCCGGAGGTGTGATGCGGTCAGTCAGTGCCGCCCGGCATACGTGCTGGGCGCCGGGCCCGTCGGGCCACGTAGGCGTTCCGTCGTCGGGCCCGAGTCGCTCCCATCGAGCCGAGGAGGAGTGCCGCGAGGAGGGCTGCGCCGCCGATGGACAGCGTCGCCAGGCCACGGACGTTGCCGGCGTCGGTGAGACCCAGCGCGGCCACCCCCGAAGCGGCCGACACTGCCGGCTGGGCGGCCCGGCTCTGGGTGGGAGTTGCTGCTGATCGGCTGGCCGCGGCCGCCGAGCTCGACGCGGCGGCGGCCTCGAC
>JBDTBX010000134.1:0-3490 GCA_039923915.1 Nostocoides sp.
ATCGGATCCGGACCTTGGCAGACCTCGACCGCTATGGGGTCGTCTCGCTCTGGGGCGGAGGTCAACCCTCAGTGGACTGCAGGACGGGCTCGGGCACCCGGCCGGTTGCGACGGGCGCCACCCGAGCCCCTCGCGGCACCACGACGACGTCGCATGGAAGTCCGTTGAGCACACCCCTTGCCACCGAGCCGGTCACCAGCCCGGCGAGCGTCCCGCCGCCACGAGTGCCCACGACCAGCAGGTCGTCGGGCTCGCACCGCGCCAGCAGCGCGGTCACTGGATCGTCCTGGGCGACGTCGACGTGGCACGCAACCGCAGCCGTTTCGGGAACTGAACGCACCACCTGCCACGCCCGCACCAGCGCGAGCAGGACGCGCTCGCCAGGATGGGCGGCGGGCACCGCTCGGATCACCCCGAGGGAGGAGCCGCGCACCAATGCTTCGGTCGCCGCCACGCGTAACAGGTCCGTCTCGTCGCCCTGTCCGCTCAGACCGACGAACACCTCGGGGTGCCGGGCCGAGGAGAGCTCCCTGGGCCTGGTGTCGACCCCCGGCAGGAGAATTGGCCTGCGGAAGCACCGCGCCAGGTCTCCGCTCGTGGAGCCGATGCTGAACGCGACCTGACCCCCCCGGCCGTGGTCTCCGAGCACCAGAAGGTGGGTGCGTTCGATGATGCGGTCCAGCTCGGGCTCCCAGGGTGAGGTCACGACCGCGACCTCCACCGACACGTCCGGGTCGGTGGCCCTGGCGGCCATCACGGCCCGCGCCGATGCTGCTCTCGCCGACGCGGGGGTGGTGTCCTCCAGCCGGCCCAGCGACTCCCGCCCGTACGTCGTCCGGCTTGCGCCGGCCACCGTCAGCAGCATCAGGGTGAGCCCACGCCTGGCCGCCTCCCTGGTCGCGGCCTCAACAGCTCGAAGGCTCTGCCACGACCCATCCGCACCTGCGACCACAAGGCCGAGGCTCTCGTTCTCCGCACACACCCGAATCACCACCGTCCCAAGTTGGCCACCGCAATGCGGCCTCACCACCACTGTGCGCCCGGAAGGGGCTAAGCACCCGGGACGTTCGGCCCTGACTGTCGACCGTCCGCCGGGCAATGCTTCCAGCATGGACACTCCCCTTCTGCTGCCCTTCTCCGCCGGCGACCGGTCGATGGCCGATCTCCTCGGCGGCAAAGGCGCCAACCTCGCCGAAATGACCCGGCTGGGCCTACCGGTCCCGCACGGCTTCACGATCACGACGCGCGCGTGTCGTGACTACCTCGCGAATGGCCAGGTGGCTGTCGAGCTCCCGGACGAGGTCAGCTGGGCCCTGAAGGACGTGGAGTCCGCAGCCGGGCGCCGCTTCGGCGACGCCGCCGACCCCTTGCTGGTGTCGGTTCGCTCCGGTGCCAAGTTCTCGATGCCGGGCATGATGGAGACCGTCCTGAACGTGGGGCTGACCGACGCTTCGGTCGTCGGCCTGGCTGCCCGAGGCGGTGAACGCTTCGCGTGGGACTGCTACCGGCGCCTGATCCAGATGTACGGACGCACGGTGTTGGGTGTCGACGCGGCCGTCTTCGATGCGGCTGTCGAGGTGGCCACCGGCCGGCACGAAGGTGGCCTGACCGACCTCGAGGGCCCCGCGCTGAAGGACCTCGTCACGACGTTTCGCCAGATCCTCAAGGAGCACACCGGCCAGGACCTTCCGCAGGATCCGCGCGAGCAGCTCGACCGATCCATCGAAGCCGTGTTCAGGTCGTGGAACAGCGCCCGGGCAGAGGTCTACCGGGCCCACGAGGGCATCTCGGCAGCTCTGGGCACCGCCGTCAACGTGGTCGAGATGGTCTACGGCAACGCCGGGCCGCGGTCCGGCAGTGGCGTCTGCTTCACCCGCGACCCCGCCACCGGCGACCCCGCTCCGTATGGGGACTACCTGACCAACGCCCAGGGCGAGGACGTCGTCAACGGGAGTCGCACCACCGTGCCACTGGCCCGCCTGGCGATCCTCGAACCCACGGCATACAAGGAGCTGTTGACGCACCTCGCCCGCCTCGAGGGGCACTATCGTGACCTGTGCGACGTCGAGTTCACGATCGAGGACGGCCGGCTCTGGATCCTGCAGACCCGAGTGGGCAAGCGCAGTCCAGCTGCGGCATTCATCATGGCCCATGACTTCGCCGCCGAGGGTCTGATCAGCCCAGACGAGGCGCTCCTGCGTGTGGACGGCCACCAGCTCGAGTCGCTCATGCACTCGCAGTTCGCGGCCGCCGACCCCGCGTCGGTGATCGCCACGGGCCTCCCCGCGAGCCCCGGTGCATCCGTCGGCGAGGCGGCCTTCAACCCCGCAACGGCGGTGGCGCGCGCGGCGGCAGGTACGCCGGTCGTGCTGATCCGAACCGAGACCAGTGCTGAGGACCTCGACGGCATCCTCGCCGCGGTGGCCGTCGTCACTGCCCACGGCGGGCTGGCATCCCACGCTGCGGTCGTCGCCCGCGGCTTCGGTCGCACGTGCGTCACCGGCGTGAGCGGCCTGGTCGTCGACGCGACCGCCAGCACCGCCAGGACCGCGGATGGTGTGGTCATTGCCGACGGCGACGTGCTGTCCGTGGACGGTTCGACAGGACGGGTGTATGCCGGTGCGCTGGCGGTGCGGCCATCCCCGGTCGCTTCGGCGCTGGAGTCCGAGGACGGCGGGCCCGCGCTCGTCGAGGGGCCGTTGGTTGCCGCGGTGAAGGGGATGCTCGAGCACGCGGACGCGCGCAGGTCCCTCCGGGTGCTCGCCAACGCCGAGACGCCCACGGAGGCTGCTCGTGCCCGCCGACTGGGCGCCCAGGGAGTCGGACTCTGCCGGACCGAGCACATGCTGCTGGGCGCACGCCGGGAACTCGTGGAGCGGGTCATCCTCGGTGATGGGGCTGCCGAAGCCCTTGTCGAGATCCAGCGCATCGCGACCGACGAGTTCGCGGGGCTGCTGCGGGCCATGGACAGCCTCCCGGTCGTCGTACGCCTCCTCGACCCGCCGCTGCACGAGTTCCTCCCCGACGGTGAGGAGCTCGCGGTCGAGGCGGCGCGGCAGGACGCCACCCAAGGCCAGGTCGATCCCATCCTCACCCGCCGACTCGACGCCGTCCGGCGATGGTCACAGGTCAATCCCATGCTCGGACTCCGAGGAGTCCGACTGCTGACCGTCTTCCCCGAACTGGTCGACGTCCACGTCCGGGCGCTGGTCAAGGCGACCGAAACCCTGACCGGAGAAGGACTGGACCCACGTCCGGAGATCATGGTGCCCCTGGTCGCGGACGTCGCCGAGCTCGAGGCGGCGCGAGCCCGGATCCAGCGGTGCCTTCTGGAACCCGGTGCGGGCGTGACGTCGACCATCACCATCCCGATCGGGGTCATGATCGAACTCCCCCGGGCCGCCCTCAGGGCAGCCGACCTGGCTGCCCATGCCGACTTCTTCTCCTTCGGCACCAACGACCTGACCCAGACGACCTGGGGCATCTCCCG
>JBDTBX010000135.1:0-11312 GCA_039923915.1 Nostocoides sp.
CACGCCCGCCGCCTGGGGCACCCCACTCCTGGCGGCGGACGCTGTAGACGAGGGCGAAGTCACCGACTCCGTCGCGGACGAACACCATCGCGGCGAACACGTCGTCCGCGGGTGCCGGCGTCTGAGAGACGTGCAGCTCAACATCGGCCGAGGTCCCGTCGGCGAAGGTCACGTCGGAGACAAGGGCCAGCAGCGTGCTCACGGCAGTCCCGGTGCGAGCAGCGGCCACCAGTGTCGTTCGGTCAGCACAGATGCTCCCTCGGCATGGGTGATCCACGACCCCGAGAGGCGCTGCGCCACAACGGAATCCACCGTCGCGGCATAAACCGTGAAGCACGCACGCGGCGTCGGCCACGGGTAGTCGGGTGTGGGACGATCGACGGTGTTGCGAACGTAGCCGAGCAACCGTGGCTCGGGTGGCACCGCACCCACGATGTCAGTCACGAGCCCGGCCAGCGCGACGGGAGCCGACGCCTCGCCGACTGCGCGGAACGGCAGGTCCGGGCCGCGGCCGGGCCGGTCGATGACAAGGAGCTGGCCCTCGCAGACGACGGCCAGCCGGACGACGACCGTCGGCGCCGGTGCATCATCCTGCCGCGACGCCACGACGTCGGCCCGGCCACCGGGCGGCAGCCACGGGGCGTCCGGGACGGAGGCGATGACCTTCTCGTGGCGACGCTTTTGGGTGCGCAGCCCGCTGCGCTGCAGCGATCGCAGCAGCGTGCGACCGTCGACCTCCTGTGCGCCCGCGGCGACGACCGAGGCATACAGCTCCTGCGGCACGTCGTAGTGGTCCCCCTCGAAGCCACGCTCGGGGATCCCCCTGCGGGCTGCGAACGCGTGCAGCTCGGCCAGGGAGGAGTCGCTGATGAGGTGCGACCACAGCCGATCGTGCGCCGCCCACCGCGGGGGGTCGATGAGGATGGTCACCCGGCGAGCCTAGCGAGCGCAGTCCGCACCGGGGGCTGTGGATAAGTCCACGGCCTGTTCGGCGGATCTGCCTACCCTGCAAGGACATCGGGATCGGGCCACCAGGGCGCCGACCACTTCCCACAAGGGGGACACATGTCCGGTCACTTCCAGGTCGACACCGACCGCATCCAGGCCGCGTCCGGCGACATCGCCCGGATCTCCGGCGAGATCGAGAGCCAGGTGGGGGCGATGATGTCCCGTCTGACGGCGCTCCAGGATGCCTGGCAGGGCACGGCGGCCAGCCAGTTCCAGGGCGTCGTCCAGCAGTGGCAGGGCACCCAGCGCCAGATCCAGGCCAGCCTCGACAGCATCGGCTCGGTGCTGGGCGCGGCCGGGGCCCGCTACGCCGAGACCGAGGCCCAGGCGGTCCGGATGTTCAGCTGAGCCCCGGCCACACCTGAACCGGTACTCAACTCCACCCCGGCTGCCGGCTGGTAGGCCTTCCTGCGGCCCACCACCTGGCATCCGCCCGGCAACCTCACTCCTGCGAGAGGGCCCGGAGCACGTCGAGTCGAGCGGCCCGACGGCCGGGCCAGAGGGCGGCGAGCACGCCGACGACCGCCGCGATCGCGAGGAACAACACGAGGTTCTGCCACGGCAGGGTCAGCGTGTCGATCCCGTTCGAGGCGAGCGCCCGCTGGAGGGCGATCCCGAAGGCGACCCCCAGAATGATCCCGAGGCTCGCACCGAGCAGCGCGATGGCCGTCGACTCAAGGGCGAGCATCCGGCGCAACTGCTTGCGAGACAGGCCGATCGCGCGCAGCAGACCGATCTCGCGGGTGCGCTCGATGACCGAGAGACCGAGGGTGTTGACGATGCCGAGCACGGCGATGACGATCGCCAACCCGAGCAACGCGTAGATCATCATCAGCATCTGGTCGATCGGGGCCCGCTGCTCCGCGGCATACGCCGCCTGGTCCTTGACCGTGACGAGTGGGAGGTCGGCCAGCGTCTTGTCCAGCGCCTGCTCGACGGCGAGACGGGAGGCACCGGGGGCGATCTTGACGTAGGCCGCCGTGTCCTGGCCGGCGACCCCCAGGGCAGTCGCCGTGCCGACGGTCGTCAGGTACGGGCTGGTGATGACAGCGTTGGAGGTGTAGGTGCCGGCCACGACCAGCTTCTCGGTGTGCCCGTCGCGAACGAGGGTCAGCGTCTGACCGACGGCCAGGTGCTGCTCGGCCGCCGTCTTGCCCTCGACGAGCAGGGCGCCGTCGCGCAGCGCGGCCAGCGACCCGGCCATCATCGACACGGGTAGGACGCCGGTGAGGGTTGCGGGATCGACGGCGGCGATGAAGGCGTCCTTGTCGGTGCCGGCGGTCGCGCCGTACCAGCGGACCGGCGCCACCGTCTGCACGCCCGACACGGTGGCGACGTCCTTGGTGATCGTGCTGGAGAACGGCATCCCGATCGCGTTCGAGACGACGAAATCACCGGCGAATTCCTGACCGATGGCTTTGTCGACACTGGACTTTGCCGAGGCACCCAAGACCGTCATCATCGACACCAGGGTCACCCCGATCATCAGGGCCGAGGCGGTGGCCGCGGTCCGCCGCGGGTTGCGGATGGCGTTCTGCTCGGCCATTCGGCCGACGGTCCCGAAGGCCCGGCCGTAGAGGGCGCCGAGCGCGGCGATGACCGGGCGGCCGACGAGCGGGCTGGTCATGGCGACCCCGAGGACGACCCCGAAGATCCCGCCGCCGATGAACCACATCGGCTTGCTCATGTCGGCGAACAGGCCGGTGCCGAGGGCCGCGGCACCGATGACCGCCAGCCCGGCGCCGAAGATGACCCGGCGACGCAGAGAGCTCTCGCCGACCTCGACGTCGTCGCGCATGGCGGCGACCGGCGCGACCCTGCCGGCGCGGCGGGCCGGGAGGTAGGCCGCCACGAGGGTCACGACCATCCCGACTCCGTATGCCGCGAGCACAGTTCGCGGTTCGAAGACGAGCGACGACCCGGACAGGTCCAGCCCGAAGGTGGCGAACAGGGTCTTGATCCCCACGGCGAGGACGAAGCCCAGCCCCAGGCCCAGGGTCGAGCCGACGAGCCCGACGATTCCTGCCTCGAAGAGCACCGATCGAGCCACCTGGGCCCGCCCGGCACCGAGGGCGCGGAACAGGGCCAGCTCCCGGCTGCGCTGGGCCACGAGGATGGAGAAGGTGTTGACGATGAGGAACGACCCCACGACGAGGGCGATCCCGGCGAAGACGAGCAGGAACGTCGTGATGAAGCCGAGCGCCTGCTGGATGTCGCTCGCCTGCGCCTTGGCGGCGGCGTCACCGGTCTGCACGGCATACCCCGTGGGCAGTGCCTTGACGACTTGGGTGCGCAGGTCAGCCTGCGACACCCCGGAACGGGCGGTTACCCAGAGATCGGTGAACTCGTCCTTGCCACCGAGGTACAGCTGCTGAGCCGTCTCGGTGTCGAACAGGGCGATCGAGGCACCGACGAGTCCGCCGCCGCCATACGTCATCGTCCCGACGAGAGTGGCCCGGACGCGCGGCTGGGCTCCGGCCGTGACGAGGTTGACCGTCTCACCGACGAGGTAGCCGGACGTCGTGGCGGTCGCATCGTCCAGGACGACCTCGCCGGACCTGGTCGGCCAGCGACCGGCATCCAGAGTGGCCGCCTCCAAACCGTGAGCCGCGGGGCCACCAGTGTGGTTGACGGCGATACCGGGCGCCCCGTTGCCGCCGATCAGTTTGCCGTTCTTGCCGACGACGAAGGTCGTGAAGTCGGTGACCCGACCGTCGGCCCGCGCCGCTCCGGGGACTCCCGCTGCGGCGGCCACGGCCGAGGCCGGGATCCGCCGGGTCGTGCCTGCGGAGTCGGAGTTCCCGTCATCGGAGGTGGTCCCCGGCGGGGTGACGACGACGTCACCGACCGATCCGGTCATGATCCCGTCGAAGGCCCGACCCAGGGTATCGGTGAAGATGAACGCCCCCGCCACGAAGGCGACGCCGAGGATGACCGCGAAGGCGCTCATGAACAGGCGCAGCTTGCGGGCCACGAGGCTCTTCCAACTGGCTCGCAACATGTCAGGCCCCCGATGACGTGACGTGCTGGCTGGCCTGCTGGACGGCGTTTCGCGTGTCGAGCGCGCGCATCCGGTCGAGCACCGTGTCGGCGGTCGGGTCGGCGAGCTCGCCGACGACCCGGCCGTCGGCGAGGAAGACGACACGGTCGGTGTGGCTCGCCGCAACCGGGTCGTGGGTGACCATGACGACGGTCTGCCCGAACTCGGCCACCGACCGACGCAGGAAACCCAGCACCTCGCTGCTGCTCGTGGAGTCCAGGTTGCCGGTCGGCTCGTCGGCGAAGATGATCTCCGGGCGGCTCACCAGTGCGCGGGCGCAGGCGACGCGCTGCTGCTGGCCGCCGGAGAGCTGGCTCGGTCGGTGGCCGAGCCGGTCCCGCAGGCCGACGGTGTCGATGACCCGGTCGTACCAGCCGGGGTCGGGGCGCCGACCGGCGATGGCGAGCGGGAGCAGGATGTTCTCCTCCGCCGACAGGGTCGGGACAAGGTTGAAGGACTGGAACACGAAGCCGATCCGGTCCCGGCGCAGCCGGGTGAGGGCCTTCTCCTTCAGGACGGTGAGGTCGATGTTGCCCATCCAGACGTGGCCGGCGGTGGCGACGTCGAGCCCTGCAGCGCAGTGCATGAGGGTGGACTTGCCGGACCCGGACGGGCCCATGATCGCGGTGAAGCGGCCGGCCTCGAGATCGAGGCTGACGTCGTCCAGGGCCACTACTCTCGTGTCGCCCACGCCGTAGGCCTTGCTCAGGCCCTCGATACGGGATGCGACGGCGTGGAGCTGGACGGCAGTGGGTGGGTCGGTGACGGTGCTCGTCATGGGCCGGCTCTCCGTTGTCTTGAGGTGCGTGGGTGCGTGGGCCGGTGCTGGGCCGGCAGTGCGAGCCTTCGGTTCGACGGTAGGGCGACGGACCGCTCCCGCGCCCTCGGGTTCGACCCTGAACCGACCCCGAATGCACCCTGAGTGCTCCCATACCTTGCGCCGCAAGGTACCTGCGGCTACCTTGTACCGCATGGCAGTGGAAGCGCCGGCTCTGACCCAGCTCCGACGGGGAGTCCTGGAGCACTGCGTGCTGGCCCTGCTCGAGGGCGGGGAGCGCTACGGCTACGACCTCGTCGCCGAGCTGGCCGGGGCCGGACTGCTGGCGAGCGAGGGAACGATCTACCCGCTCCTGTCCCGGCTGCGGGGCGACGACCTCGTGGCGACGACGTGGCGCGAGTCGGCCTCGGGGCCACCACGGCGTTACTACTCCCTCACCCGGGCGGGGGCCGACGCACTCGATGCGTTCCGCGATGCCTGGGGCCAGTTCAGCTACTCCGTCAACTCGATCCTCAGCCGGAAGGGCGCGTCATGATGACCGACAAGGAACATCCCATCGTCTCGGACTACCTCAGCCGCCTCCAGGCTGAGGCCACCCTCCGCCTCCCGGCAGATCGGGCCGGTGAGCTCCTCGACGATATCCGCGACCATCTTCGTCAGCGGATCGCCGAGGGCGCGACCGAGGCCGATGTCCGCAACGCCGTCGACAAGCTGGGCACGCCGACCGAGCTCGTCGACGAGGCCGGTGGCAGCAGACCCGGCCCGTATGCCGGCCCGCCGCCGCCCGCTCCCGACAACCGGCGCGAGATGGTCGCCCTCGCCCTGCTCGTCCTCTCGGTCGTCACGTCCATCGTGTTCCCGGTGGCCGGCCTGCTGCTCATCGCCGGCCTGGTCCTGACCCTCGTGTCCGCGCGCTGGAACGGCGCCGACAAGGCGCTGGCCGCCGTCGTCTACACCATCCTGGGCATGCCGCTGCTCGTCCTCGGCGGCCTGATGGCCGTCACGACATCGGCAGCCACCGTCTGCTCCGAGGAAGGCGTCGGGGCCGGAACGGTCGCGCGCCAGGTCTGCTCGAGCACCGGCACGAGCGCACCCCCCTGGCTGCTCATCCCGATCGCTCTGGTCTTCCTCGCGATCCACGTCTACACGGCGGTTCGCCTCTACCGCCACGCCGGGGTCCCGGCCCACACCTGACCCGGCAAACGCCCGAAGGGCGGCTCCCCCTCACGGGAGAGCCGCCCTCTACACGGCATACGGGATCAGGCGTGGGTCAGAAGCCCATCCCACCCATGTCGTCGCCGCCGCCACCCATGGGAGGCGCAGCCTTCTCGGGCTTGTCAGCGATGACCGCCTCGGTGGTGAGGAACAGGGCCGCGATGGACGCCGCGTTCTGCAGCGCCGAGCGCGTCACCTTGGCCGGGTCGATGATGCCGGCCTTGATCAGGTCGACGTACTCACCGGTGGCCGCGTTGAGACCCCAACCGGACTCCAGGTTGGAGACCTTCTCGGCCACGACACCGCCCTCGAGACCAGCGTTGATCGCGATCTGCTTGAGCGGGGCCTCGATCGCGACGCGCACGATGTTGGCGCCCGTCGCCTCGTCACCGGTCAGCTCGAGCTTCTCGAACGCCTGCTTGCCGGCCTGGAGCAGAGCCACGCCACCACCGGCGACGATGCCCTCCTCGACGGCTGCCTTCGCGTTGCGAACGGCGTCCTCGATGCGGTGCTTGCGCTCCTTGAGCTCGACCTCGGTCGCCGCACCCGCCTTGATGACGGCGACGCCGCCGGCGAGCTTGGCGAGGCGCTCCTGGAGCTTCTCGCGGTCGTAGTCGGAGTCCGACTTCTCGATCTCGGCCTTGATCTGGTTGACCCGACCGGCGATCTGGTCGGCGTCGCCGGCACCTTCGACGATCGTGGTCTCGTCCTTGGTGACGACGACCTTGCGGGCCTTGCCGAGCAGGTCGAGCTCGGCGGAGTCGAGCTTGAGGCCGACCTCCTCGGAGATGACCTGCGCACCGGTGAGGATGGCAATGTCGGCGAGCATCGCCTTGCGCCGGTCACCGAAGCCGGGAGCCTTGACGGCAACCGACTTGAAGGTGCCACGGATCTTGTTGACGACGAGCGTGGACAGTGCCTCGCCGTCGACGTCCTCGGCGATGATGAGCAGCGGCTTGCCCGACTGCATGACCTTCTCCAGCACCGGGAGCAGGTCCTTGATGCCGGAGATCTTGGAGTTGACGACGAGCACGTAGGCGTCCTCGAGGACGGCCTCCATGCGCTCGGCATCAGTCACGAAGTAGTGGCTGATGTAGCCCTTGTCGAAGCGCATACCCTCGGTGAGCTCGAGCTCGAGACCGAAGGTGTTGCTCTCCTCGACGGTGATGACGCCTTCCTTGCCGACCTTGTCCATGGCCTCGGCGATCATCTCGCCGATCAGCGGGTCAGCGGCCGAGATCGAGGCGGTGGCAGCGATCTGCTCCTTGGTCTCGACCTCCTTGGCGTTCTCCAGCAACTGGGCGGAGACGGCCTCGACGGCCTTCTCGATGCCCCGCTTGAGGGCCATCGGGTTGGCCCCGGCGGCAACGTTGCGCAGACCTTCCTTGACGAGGGCCTGGGCCAGAACGGTGGCCGTCGTCGTGCCGTCGCCGGCGACGTCGTCGGTCTTCTTGGCGACCTCCTTGACCAGCTCGGCGCCGATCTTCTCGTAGGGGTCGTCGAGCTCGATCTCCTTGGCAATGGAGACACCGTCGTTGGTGATCGTGGGGGCTCCCCACTTCTTCTCCAGCACGACGTTGCGGCCCTTGGGCCCCAAGGTGACCTTGACCGCGTCGGCGAGGATGTTCATTCCCCGCTCGAGCGCGCGGCGCGCCTCTTCATCGAAAGCGATGATCTTGGCCATTCGGTGGTCCTCCACACGAATCGAAGGTGGTGACCGGGAGGTGCCCGCGACGGACGGAGCGGTCTGCCGCGGCTCATGTCACCGGGCATCCCGACCCTCACCGGACCGGTCAGAGTTGTCACTCTCATGGTGAGAGTGCTAACGCCATTATTGGCACTCTCACCCCGAGAGTGCAAACGCGGGCCCTCGCCGACGCACGCTGCGGCCAACCCGCAATCGGCTCAGAGGTCGACGCCGAGCCGGCGGGCCGAGCGGGCCTTCTGCCGGGAGGCGCGCATCCGGCGCAGCCGCTTGATGAGCATCGGGTCGTGGGCGAGCGCCAGTGGGTTGTCGATGAGGGTGTTGAGGACCTGGTAGTAGCGCGTCGCGCTCATGTCGAACAGGTCCTTGATGGCCTGCTCCTTGGCTCCGGCGTACTTCCACCACTGCCGCTCGAACTCGATGATGGCGCGGTCGCGCTCGCTGAGCTCGGCGTCGGTGGCACCGACGACCTCCTGCGGCATGGCGTTCACGGACTCGACCCCTTCGTGGATGTGCGTGGCCACCCTATCGAAGGAATGACAGCCTTGTCATTCGCCTCGCGGGAGCAGAAACGGGCGGACCGCACCACTTCGGCGAAAGGCCCGAATGGCGAACGCCGAACCTGGCCCGGGTCAGCACATCGTGTCGAGGATGGCGGTGATGTCGTCCTCGGAGGTCAACGGGTTGACGATGGCGAACCGGGTCAGCACCTCGCCGTCGTGCTTGGTGGGCACGACGAAGGCGAACTCCTCGTGGAGCAGCCGGTCTGACCACTCCTGGTAGTCCTCGGGCCCCCAACCGAGCCGGCGGAAGACGACGACGGACAGGTCGGGATCACGGACCAGCTCCAGCTCGGGGCGGCGACCGATCTCCTCGGCCGCGAACCGGGTCACCTCCAGGGTGCGTTCGATGGCCTCGGTGTAGGCGTTGGTGCCGTGCATGGCGAGTGAGAACCAGAACGGCAGGCCCCGTGCCCGCCGGGTCAGTCCGACGGAGTAGTCGGTGGGGTTCCACTCGCCGGACTCGTTGAGGACGTCGAGGTAGGACGCGTGCTGGGTGTGGGCGGCTCGGGCCAGGGCCGGGTCGCGGTAGAGCAGGGCACAGCAGTCGAACGGTGCGAAGAGCCACTTGTGCGGGTCGACGATGAAACTGTCGCAGTGCTCGATCCCGTCGTACAGCGCACGCACCGACGGCGCGGCCAGCCCGGCCCCCCCATAGGCGCCGTCGACGTGAAACCAGATCCCGAGCTCGCGACACACCTCCGCGACGGACGCCAGGTCGTCGACGACGCCGAGATTCGTCGTGCCAGCCGTGGCGACGACCGCGAAGAACGTCTCAGGACCGTTGTCCTCCAACACCGTTCGCAACGCCGTCCCGGTGAGTCGATGGGCCGCGTCGACGGGCACGCCCACCAGCTCGGTATCCATGACGTCGCACGCCGACTGGATCGAGGAGTGCGCGCCGAAGGTGGCCGCCACCCGATACGGCCGCGTACCGCCCGCGGCCATGGCCCGAGCCGTATGCCGCGCGGTCACCAACGCGGACAGGTTGCCGATCGTCCCGCCCGGGACGAAGTTGCCGCCGGCCCCGGCCGGCAGCCCGACGAGGTCGGCGATCCAGCGCAGCGCCTGGTTCTCGGCGAAGACCGCACCCGACCCCTCCAGCCAGGAGCCCGCATAGACCGAGCTCGCCCCCACGACCAGGTCGAACATCGCGGCGGCCGGCGTCGGGGCGCACGGGATGAAGGACAGGAAGCGGGGGTGGTCGATCGACAGGCAGGCCGGTGCCAGGACCTCAGTGAACAGGCTGAACGCCTTCTCCCCGGTGATCCCCTCGGGGGTCACAGTCTGGCCGACGCGCTCGAGGAGTTCGCTCGGTGTCAACGGATTGTCGAGGGGCACCGGGTCAAGTTTGAGGCGCCCCTCGGCATAGGCGAGGACCGCCCGCCCGATGGTCTCGATGTCGACGGCCGCTTTGCTGTGCACGGCCGCGAGTCTAGGTGCCGGTTCGGGGCAGGAGGAGGGTGGTCAGGTCCTCCATCGAGTCGACGAGGTGGTCGGGCTCAGCGGCGAGCAGGGTCGGCCGGAGACCGGCTCCCCAGGTGACCGCGACAGACGACATCCCCGCCGCGCGAGCAGCCAGCACGTCGACCACGGCATCCCCGACATAGACGCAGTCGGCGGCGGCGACGCCGAGCAGGGCGACAGCGTGCCGGAGCGGCGCCGGGTCCGGCTTGTGGGTGGCGGTGTCCTCCAGACCGGCGAGGATCGGCAGCATCCCCTCGATGCCGACGGCCACCATCGCCTTGGTCGCCGTGGGGCGCCGTTTGGAGGTGACGATGCCCAGGGTGACGCCCGCACCGGTCAGCGCAGCGAGCAGCTCGGGCACCCCGGCATACCGGCGGATCAGCCGATCGGTGTTGGCCAGGTTCCACTCCCGGTAGGCGCGGTCCAGCTCCGCGGAGCGAACCGGGTCGACGTCCTCGAAGGTCTCCACGAGCGAGCGCCCGATCCACGACCGGATCTCCTCGGGTTCGCGGTGCTGACCGATCATCGCCAGGGTGTGGTTGTAGGACTCGACGATGAGGTGGATCGTGTCGGCGAGCGTGCCGTCGAGGTCGAAGAGGACGGTCGGCCAGGCAGGTCGGCTCACACCTTCACCGTATGGCGCTCAGTCACCGGATCCACCCTCGTCCGGATCGCGGGACAGGCCGGGGAGGATGGCCTCGCCGCCGCGCAGGGCGTCCATGGCGCCGGGCGTGAGGTCGATGAGCTCGAGGCTCTTGCGGCGGTAGCGCCAGATCTGGATCCCGCCCACGAGCCACATGAGGAACTGGACCGACATCGCGATCTGGAAGTCACCGAGGGTGTAGGTGCCGGAACCACCGGGCGCGAGCCGGTCCAGGACGACGCCGATCAGCCCCATCGTGACGAGGGAGGCGACGAAGCCGCCGACGTTGACGATGCCGGTGGCGCGCCCCAGGCGATGCGGGGCATGGAAGGTCCGAGCCAGGTCGAAGCCGACCATCGAGCCGGGACCGCCGACGGCCATGACGACGACGAGCACGACGAGCAACCAGACCGGGGCCGGACCGGGCCAGAGCAGGACGACCGCCCAGACCGCCGCGATGGCAACCACGATGCCGAGCACCAGGCTGGACCGGTGGTAGGGCACGCGGGCCGTCAGGTGGGCAATGACCGGGCCGGTGAGCATCGCGGTGCCGGTCATGACGATGAGCAGGGTCGCCGCCGTCGACTGCGACAGGCCCTCGCCCTCGACGAGGAAGGGGTAGCCCCACAGCAGGGTGAACACCGTCGGGGCGAACTGGGAGGTGAAGTGCGACCACAGTCCGAGGCGCGTGCCGGGGCTCTCCCAGACCTCACGCAGTGAGTCGACAAGGACGCGCAGCTTGAGCTTCTCGACCGAATCGCCGGCATACGGGCTGTTCTTGACGACGAGGAGCAACGGGATGGTCAGCAGGCCCCCGGCCACCGAGGCGGTCCCGAAGGACCGGGTCCAGCCCCAGGTGTGCAGGGCGGCGGCGAGCGGGCTGGCCGCCGCGATGG
>JBDTBX010000136.1:0-4417 GCA_039923915.1 Nostocoides sp.
CCACGTGCTGTTGCGCGGGTCAATCACGCGCGGGCGCCGCGCCCCGGGTTCGCCCGCCACGGACACGACGGCCCGATTGATGCGGTGTGGACGACCGCAATCGGTCCGTTGTGAGCATCAGACCGGCGGTACGTCGCGGCGCTTGGTCGCGAAGTGCCGCTCCCGATTCTTGGCATAGCGCAGCCGGAGCAGCAGCTCGTCGCGGAGCGCGTCGGCCTCGATGACCTGGTCGAGGACGAGGTCGGCAGCAAGGCGCTCGAGGTCGACGTCCTCCTCGTACTCAGCCCGACGGGCAGCGACGTATGCCGCGCGCTCACCCTCGTCCTCGATCGCGGCGATCTTGTTGGCGTAGACGGCGTTGACGGCCGCCTCCGGACCCATGACCGCGATGCGCGCCGTCGGCAGCGCGATCGTCGCGTCGGGAGCAAACCCCGGCCCACCCATCGCATAGAGCCCTGCGCCATAAGCCTTTCGGACGATCACGCAGAACTGCGGCACGGTCGCCGACGCGACCGCCGACACCATCTTGGCGCCGTGCCGAATGATCCCGCCCCGCTCGACCTCGGAGCCGATCATGAACCCCGGCACGTCGGCGAGGTAGATGATCGGGATCGAGAAGGCGTCACACAGCCAGATGAACCGCGAAGCCTTGTCGGCCGAGTCGGTGAACAGGACGCCGCCCTTGACGGCCGAGTTGTTGGCGACGAAACCGACCGTCTCACCGGCCATCCGGCCGAAACCGATGACCAGCTCGGCGGCGAAGAGGGGCTTGATCTCGAAGAACGACCCGTCGTCGATCAGCCCGTCGATGACCTCGTGGATGTCGAACGGCTGACTCTCCCGCTCGGGCACCGTGTGCCGGGTGAGCGGCCGCGAGGGCTGCTCCGCGGCATACGACGGGAGCGGCGAGCGCCAGTTCTGCGGGACGTAGGAGAAGTACAGGCGCGCCAGCTCGATCGCCTCGGCGTCGTCCTGGGCGAGCAGATCGCCGACGCCGGAGACCGTGCAGTGCATGCGCGCGCCGCCCATCTCCTCCAGCGAGACCTTCTCTCCCACCACCATCTCCGCCATGCGGGGACTGCCGAGGTACATCGATGCGGTGCCCTCGACCATGATCACGATGTCGGTGAAGGACGGGATGTAGGCACCACCGGCCGCCGAGGGGCCGAAGAGGCAGCAGATCTGCGGGACCTTGCCGGACAGCGCAACCTGGTTGTGGAAGATGTGTCCGGCGCCGCGGCGGCCGGGGAACATCTCGACCTGGTCGGTGATCCGCGCACCGGCGGAGTCGATGAACCAGAAGACGGGCAGCTCCTCGCGCAGCGCCATCTCGGTGGCACGGACCATCTTCTCCACGGTCCGACTCCCCCAGGAGCCCGCCTTGACGGTCGGGTCGTTGGCGATGACGATGACCGGTCGGCCGTCGACCGTGCCGCGCCCGGTGACGACGCCGTCGGCGGGCAGCCCGGGCGCGCGTGAGTTGGCGAAGCGGCCGTCCTCGACGAAGCTGCCCTCGTCGACCAGCAACGAGATCCGTTCTCGCACATACAGCTTGTTCTGCGAGGCGAGCTTGGCGGCGGCCTTCTCCGGGGCGGTCGCGGAGGCGGCGTATGCCGCGGCGAGCCGCTCCCGGACGTCGGTCACCTTGGGGTCGGTGCCGGCCTCGTGACCGGTCGCGAAGGGGCTCTGGTCGCTGGGACGCGCGGACGGCATACGGGACACTCTGTCAGGCCGCGGGCAGACCGAGGTGGCGCGCGATGACCATCCGCTGGACCTCGCTCGTGCCTTCGCCGATCTCCAGGATCTTGGCGTCGCGGTGGAAGCGGGCGACGGGGTAGTCCTCCATGAAGCCGTTGCCGCCGAAGACCTGGGTGGCGATCCGGGTCGCGGTGTTGGCGGCCTCGGTCGAGTAGAGCTTGGCAATCGAGGCGGCCGCCTTGACCTCGGTGACCGTGCGGCGGCCGGCCTCGTGCTCGTCCTTGAGCCAGGCGGCCTTGTAGGTGAGCGCGCGTGCGGCCTCGGCCATGACGGCGAGGTCGGCGATCGGGAAGGCGACGCCCTGGTTGACGCCGATCGGCCGGCCGAACGCCGTGCGGGTCTTGGCATAGGCCGTCGTCTCGGCGAGCATCCGCTCGATGCAGCCCAGCGCGAGGGCGGAGATGGCGATCCGGCCGTCGTCCAAGGTCTTGAGGAACTGCTTGAAGCCTTGGCCGCGTTCGCCGAGGAGGTTGTCGGCGGGGACCCGGCAGCCGGCGAAGGTGAGGCCGTGGGTGTCCGAGACGTGCCAGCCGAGCTTGTCGTATGCCGGTTCGACGGTGAATCCCGTCGTGCCGGAGGGGATCATGATGGCCGAGATCTGGGGCCGGCCGTCGTCGAGCGTGCCGGTCCGGGCCGTGACGGTGACGACCGACGTGATGTCGGTACCTGAGTTGGTGATGAACGCCTTGGCCCCGTCGACAACCCATTCGTCGCCGTCCAGGCGTGCCTTGGTCCGGGTGGCGGCGGCGTCTGAGCCGGCGTCGGGCTCGGTCAGGCCGAAGCCCGCGAGCGCCCGCCCGGCGACGAGGTCGGGCAGCCACTGCTCCTTCTGCGCCTGGCTGCCGTAGGTGAGGATGGGGTTGATGCCCAGACCGACGCCGGCCGACAGGGTGATGCCGACCGACTGGTCGACCCGGCCGAGCTCTTCGATCGCGACGCACAGGCTGGTGAAGTCGGCGCCCGCTCCCCCGAACTCCTCCGGTACGACGAGCCCGAACAGGCCCAGGTCCCCCATCTTGGGGATCAGGTCGGTCGGGAAGTGGTGCTCGCGCGTCCACTGCGCGATGTGCGGCTCGACCTCGGCCTGGGCGAAGTCGCGCACGACCCGCCTGAAGTCCTCGTGCTCCTTGCTCAGCTCGAACATTTCTGTCCACTCTCACTCGAATCGTCCCCGGGGCGGGGTCGGGCCACACCAGCACTGAGCCGGACGGCCACTTGACGTTGACGTTAAGGTAAAGCAATACTCCCGGGTATGCCAAGTCCCGCACCCCTCCGCCCCGCGGAGGCGGGCGACACCTGGACGATCGCCGAGGTCGCCGACGAGTTCGCGGTCACCCACCGGACGGTCCGGCACTACGAGGACCTCGGCCTGATCACCCCCGAGCGCCGCGGCACCGTGCGGGTCTTCCACCGCCGCGACCGCACCCGGCTGGGGCTCATCCTGCGCGGCCGGCGACTCGGCTTCCCGCTCGAGCAGATCCGCACGATCATCGACCTTTACGACGCACCCCGTGGCCGGCGCAGCCAGCTCGAGTACGTCCTGGCCCAGATCGACGAGCGCCGCGCCGACCTCGAGCAGCGGCGCCGCGACCTCGACGAGGCGCTCGCCGAGCTGACGACGTTCGAGAACCGTTGCCGGACCGACCTGACGTCGATGTCATAGCGTCAGGGCATGAGCCTGCCCAGCGTCCTGTTCCTCGGCGGCACCGGCGTGATCAGCACCGAGTGCGCGCGGTATGCCGCACAGCTGGGTCACGACGTGACCGTCCTCAACCGTGGCACGAGCGCCACCCATCCTGTGCCTGAGGGCGTGCACGCCGTGCTCGGCGACGTGAGGGATGCCGACTCAGTCCGCAATGCGCTGGGAGACAAGGAGTTCGACGTCGTCGTCGACTTCCTCTCCTTCGTGGCCGGGGACGTGGCGCAGCAGGTCGGGACCTTCGAGGGGCGCACCGGTCAGTACGTCTTCATCTCCTCCGCCTCGGCCTACCAGACCCCGCCCACGCACCTACCCGTCGCGGAGTCCACTCCGCTCGCGAACCCGTTCTGGCAGTACTCCCGCGACAAGATCGCCTGCGAGGACCTGCTCGTCGCGGCCCACCGCGACCGCGGGCTGCCCATGACGATCGTCCGGCCCAGCCACACCTACGACCACACCCGGACGCCCTTCACCGGCGGTTGGACGGTCGCCGAGCGGATGCGCCGGGGCAAGCCCGTCATCGTCCCGGGCGACGGGTCGAGCCGGTGGACGATCACCCACCACACCGACTTCGCGCGCGCCTTCGTCGGGCTTTTGGGCCACCCGCACGCGATCGGTGAGGCCTTCCACATCACGGGAGCAGAGGCCCCCACCTGGGACCAGATCCACCACGACGTCGCAGCAGCCCTCGGCGTCGAGGTCGACATCGTCCACGTCACCTCCGACGCGATCTGCGCAGCCGACCCGTCGCTGACCGGCAGCCTGATCGGCGACAAGTCCAACTCGATGATCTTCGACAACAGCAAGATCCGCACGATCGTGCCCGGCTGGCACGCCCGGGTCCCGTTCCGCCAGGGCGCTCGCGAGATCGTCGACTGGCATCTGGCCGATGGCGGCCGACAAGGCGTCGACGACGACCTGGACGCCCTCTACGACCGGTTGGCCGCTACCCACGGACGC
>JBDTBX010000137.1:0-2940 GCA_039923915.1 Nostocoides sp.
TTCCACACCGACGACCTCCGCAAGTCCGACCACGTCAAAGTCCTCACGACCTGGCCGCAGGTTGTCGGTTTCGCGGCCTATCATGGCCTGGCGGTCGAGGATGTGCGGTTCTGGAATGGCGTCTTCCAGGGATTGATCGACAATGTCCTGGTGCGGCTGGGTGAGGGCTTGCTCCTAGACCGTAAAGCGAAAACAGCATCACCGCAAGATACGAAGGCGCAAACACCCAAGGCCGTTCCGAGTAGCAGTTCGTCGCGGCAGAGAGTCAGCCAGCGGCCCGCAATCCGCCTGGTACTGCGTGCACTGACCGGGCTAATGCAACTCGACATCCTCTTGTTCGGCAGGCTACGGAGCGGCCCGTTCTTTGCCTTGTTGCGCAAGGTGGAGGGTTCTCCCGCATCCTCCAATTCTAGCGGGCGAGGGGGGGCGGCACACTCATGAGGATTCTCTACGTCGCCGCCGGTATCCCCGTGCCCGGCTCCGTGGGCGGCTCAACGCACGTTACCGAGGTCTGTCGCGGGCTGGCCGATCAGGGGCATCAGCTCCTCGCCATCACCGGCCCCGCCGATGCTGGCCCGGCACCCGCGACGCGTGCGGCGAACGGCGGCACGATCGAGATCGTCAATATGCCACAGTCGCAGGCGCTAGGATTAACACTGCTGCCGACCATCGTGCGTCTCGCCAGAGAGTTTCGGCCCGCTGCGGTGATGGAGCGGTACTACAACCTAGCCGGGGCCGGAATACTCTACGCCAAACGGCACGGCTTGCCGAGTATCCTGGAGGTCAACGCCCCGGTCTATGATCCACCAGGATCACGCAAAGACCGCCTCGATCGCGCCGTTGGTCGTCCGTTGCGGCGCTGGGCGCAGTGGCAAGTGCGCGCGGCGGAGCGAGTCGTCACACCGCTAGCAACAACGGTCGGCGCCCTGGCCCGACCGGGCACAATCGTCGAATTACCGTGGGGTGCTAACGCCGATCTCTTCGATCCTGCGCGACTCGATCCAGCGGAGATCGCGGCGACGCGTGCGGCGCTCGGTTTACCACCGGTCGGTGAGGCGCAAGTGCTGGCCTTCTCCGGCAGCTTCCGCCACTGGCACGGTGTAGAAGCGCTGCTCGATGCGCTGGAAACGCTCCTGCCTGCCCGTCCAAACCTCTGGGTGTTGCTGATTGGCGACGGTGAGGAACGAACAGCGTTGATCGAGCGCGTGCGCGACTGGGGCGAACTCGGGCAACGGGTCATTTTCACTGGCCGTCTGGCGTATCCCGAGGTGCCGCGCTATCTGGCGGTGGCCGATATCGGCGTTGCGCCATTCGAACCCGCGCGCCATGCAGCGCTGCGCCACTTCGGCTTCTACTGGTCGCCACTGAAAATCTTCGAGTACGGTGCGATGGGTCTGCCGACCGTTTGCCCTGCCATCCCACCGCTCGATACGATCGTGCGCGAGGGGCGTGAAGGGCGCCTCTACCCGGTCGGCGACCGCGCCGGACTGATCGCGGCGATCAGTGCGCTCCTCGATGACGAGGCCGGTCGCCGCGCGATGGGCCGCTCGGCCCGCGAACGTGTCGTCAGCGACTATAGCTGGGCCGCGCACTGTCGCGGCCTGGATGAGATTTTGCAATGCCTGACACGCTAACAATCCTGCTGGCCACCGATGTCTTCCCGCCGCGCTGCGGCGGGAGTGGGTGGAGCACCTATCACCTCGCACGGTCCTTACGGGCGCGTGGGCATCGCCCGATTATCGCGCGCCCGCGTGAGGGGTTGCGTGGCGCGTTGCTCACCGAGTACGACGGCTTGCCCGTACATGAACTCGGTTTCAGTTCGCGCGGTGGCGGCCTGCCGTTCGTGCGCGGGCTCAATCGACAGGAACGTTTCTGGCCACGCTTCGGGCAATTTCTCGCCGAACTCGCCACGCGTGAGGGCGTAGACCTGATCCACGGTCAACACCTGATCAGTATCCCTGCCGCTGTACGCGCCGGAAAAGTAACCGGACGGCCAACGGTTGCCACCGTCCGCGATTATTGGCCGACCTGCCCGATCGGGACGCGCCTGCCCCGCTGCCCCGAATTAGCGCAATGCTCTACGGCCTGCCAGATCTGCTGCCTCTCACGCGGCAGTGCGCCGTTGCGCCCGATTGTGCGCGCCGCACTCCCCTACGTCACCGCAAACCTTCGCCGCCGCCAGCGCGCCCTACTCGCCGCCGATTGCACCCTTGCGGTCAGCAACTATGTTGCGCAGGTGCTCCGCGACGGCATCCCCGGCCTGGAGCCACGCGTCATCCCGAACTTTATCAGCCTAGCGGAGGAGTCGATAGCCAGCGATGGCCCAACGACCCCGCTCACTCACGACGCCTCACAACCAACCGTCCTCTATGTCGGCAAACTGGAAGAGCACAAGGGGGCCGATCTCCTCCCGGCGGCGCTGGAGGCGGTACCACAGGCGCGGTTTCTGGTCGCGGGCACGGGGCCACTCGCGGCGCAGATCGCGCACGAATGTGCCGAACGGGGCGTGCAACTCGAACTCCTTGGTGAACGGCCAAACGATGAGGTCATGGCGCTAATGCGCGCCGCCGACGTTCTCATCTTCCCGGCACGCTGGGAGGAACCACTCACCCGAACTCTCTTGGAGGCGGGCAGCGTAGGACTGCCTGCCGTGGCCCTGGCGGTCGGCGGCAACCCCGATATCGTCCTCGACGGCGTAACAGGACTGCTCGCCGCCGCGCCAGCGGGACTCGGCCCGGCCTTGGCCAGCCTCCTCGCCGATCCAGCCCGCCGCACCAGGATGTCAGAGGCCGCCCGCGCGCATATCGCCGCCAACTTCGCGGAGGCGGTCGTCGTGCCCCGCGTGGAAGCGCTCTACCGGGAACTCATCGCCAGCAACAACGTCACGCGAGTGGGCTGATGCGCGACGACTCGCCGTTGCATATCGTCGTCGCCAGTCGC
>JBDTBX010000138.1:0-3308 GCA_039923915.1 Nostocoides sp.
AACGTCGTCAACTCCGGCTACCTCAAGGTCGTCGTCCTCACCCAGTACAAGTCGCACAGCCTCGACCGGCACGTCACCAAGACCTGGCGGATGTCGACGATGCTCGGCAACTACGTCGCCCCGATCCCCGCCCAGCAACGTGTCGACAAGAGTTGGTACCTCGGCAGCGCCGACGCAATCTTCCAGAGCCTGAACACCATCCGCGACGAGCGCCCCGACATCGTCGTCGTCGTCGGCGCCGACCACGTCTACCGGATGGACTTCTCCCAGATGGTCGACCAGCACATCGAGACCGGAGCAGGTGTGACGGTCGCCGCCATCCGTCAGCCGATCTCGCTCGCCGACCAGTTCGGCGTCATCGAGGTCGACCACACCGACGTGCGCAAGATCGGCGCCTTCCGCGAGAAGCCGACCGATGCCAAGGGGCTGCCGGACACGCCGGAGGAGGTCCTCGCCTCAATGGGGAACTACGTCTTCGACGCCGACGTCCTCACCGACGCGGTCACCCAGGACAAGGTCCTGGAGGGCAGCAAGCACGACATGGGCGGCGACATCCTTCCGTCCTTCGTGTCGCAAGGGGCGGGATACGTCTACGACTTCAAGGACAACGTCGTCCCCGGCACCACCGATCGTGATGCCGGCTACTGGCGTGACGTCGGGACGCTCGACTCGTACTACGAGGCGCACCTCGACCTGATCTCGGTGCACCCGATCTTCAACCTCTACAACGGCGACTGGCCGATCTACACCGACTACGGCCCCCTGCCTCCGGCCAAGTTCGTCCACGGTGAGGCGGGGCGGTTCGGCGAGGCGCTCAACTCGATGGTCGCCCCAGGCGTCGTCGTCTCCGGGGCCCGCGTCCACTACTCGGTACTGTCCCCCGGCGTCCGTGTCCACAGCTACGCGACGATCGACGACAGCGTCGTCCTGGACAACGTCGACGTCGGGCGGCAGGCAACGATCCTCAAGGCCATCATCGACAAGGACGTCGTCATCCCCGAGGGGGCCTCGATCGGCGTCGACCGGGAACGGGACCTGGCCCGCGGGTTCGTCGTCACCGAGTCCGGTATCACGGTGGTCGGCAAGGGCCAGCAGGTGGAGGTCTGAGCCGACCAGCCTGCCTGCGTGACCGACCCCTCAGCGCTCCCGCACCCGAGACCCTGCTCGTCGCAGCCGACGGCCTCGACACCCCTGCACCGCCCGGTCCGCACACGCACTCCTAGGATTCCCCAATGGCGCCCAGGACGACCACGCACACCTCCGAACCCACGCTGTTCATCATCGGCGGCGGCGAGGACCAGATCGGCAAGGCCGCCCTCCTCCGCCGGTTCGTCAAGCTCGCCGGGGGCCGCCGCTCGCGCATCGTGCTCGTCCCCACCGCCTCCTCCTTCCAGGCGGCGGTGGCCACGGCATACGACGCCGTCTTCCGCCGGCTCGGCGCCCCCGGGCCGGAGGTCGTCAACCCTCGGAGTCGGGCCCAAGGCCACGACCCGGCCCTCATCGCGCGCCTCGACGCGGCCAGCGGAGTCTTCATGAGCGGCGGCAGCCAGCTCAAGCTGAGCCAGTACTTCCCCGGGACGCCGCTGGGCGACGCGATCCACCGGGCGCACGCCCGCGGCGCCGTCGTGGGCGGGACATCGGCGGGTGCCTCGATCATGAGTGAGTTCATGATCGCCATGGGCGAGGAGGGCCTGACGCCCCGGCAACGCGTGTCCCAGATGAGCCACGGCCTCGGCCTCGTCAAGGGTGTGGTCATCGACCAGCACTTCGCCCAACGAACCCGCTACGGTCGCCTCATGTCCGTGACGGCGATGTCCCCGAACCTCGTCGGGGTCGGCATCGACGAGGACACCGCCATCGAGGTCCACGGCAGTTCGAGTTTCACGGTGCGCGGGTCCGGCGGCGTCTTCGTCCTGGACTGCCGCAACGCGGTGACCGACGCACCTGACGCTCGGCCTGGCGCGCCCCTGCTCGTGTCAGGTGCCGTCATCCACCAACTGCCCGCCGGGTCGGTCTTCGACCTCGTCGGAGTCCGCCTGCTCGCCTTCACCGAGAACCACCCCGATCTCGGGATCACCAAAGCGATGGCCAAGGCCTAGTCCGATCAGGAGGCACCGAGCACATGCCCAGTGAGCGCCCCACCCCCAAGGGTCCGCCGTCTCCGGATCTGCGCATCGTGGAGGCCCGCGTGTACCGCGGCGGCAACATCTGGTCCTACCAGCCCGCAGTCCACCTCGTCGTCGACCTGGGGGTGCTCGAGGGATACCCCTCCGACACCCTCGACGGCTTCGTCGACGGGCTGATCGAGGCGCTCCCCGGGCTGGCGAACCATACCTGCTCGACCGGGGTGAAGGGCGGATTCGTCCAGCGGTTGCGGTCCGGCACCTGGCTCGGCCACATCTGCGAACACGTCGCCCTCCAGCTCCAGCAGGAGGCCGGCCACGACCAGCGACGGGGCAAGACCCGCATGGTCAAGGGATCCGAGGGGCTCTACAACGTCATCTACGGCTACACCGACGACGCGGTCGGACTCGACGCGGGCCGGCTGGCCGTCCGGCTCGTCAACCACCTCGTGCAGGCCGAGGAGGGCTTCGACTTCGCCGAGGAACTCGACCTGTTCGTCCGCCGCGCCCAGCGTGCCGCATTCGGCCCCTCGACCGCCGCGATCCTGGAAGAGGCGGTCAGCCGCGACATCCCCTACATCCGATTGAACACCGGTTCGCTCATCCAACTCGGCCAGGGCGTCCACGCCCAGCGGATCCGCGCGACGATGACGAGCATGACCGGCGCGCTCGCGGTCGACATCGCCAGCGACAAGGACCTCACGACCAAACTGCTCGCCTCCGCCGGGCTGCCGGTTCCGAAGCAGGAGACCGTGCAGACGGCAGAAGGCGCTGTGGGCGCCGCCCGACGGGTCGGCTGGCCGGTCGTCGTCAAGCCCCTGGACGGCAACCACGGGCGCGGAGTCTGCCTCGACCTGACGTCCGACGATGCCGTTCGCGCGGCCTTCGAGGTCGCCGAGGGCCAGTCCCGACGGGGCTCTGTCATCGTCGAGTCGATGGTCACCGGCCGCGACTACCGCTGTCTCATCGTCGGCGGCAAGATGCGGGCCATCGCCGAGCGAGTGCCGGCCCACGTCATCGGCGACGGTACGCACACGGTGGTCGAGCTCGTCGACATCACCAACGCCGACCCGCGGCGGGGCATCGGCCACGAGAAGGTGCTGACCCGGATCAAGCTCGATGCCGCCGCCGAGGGACTCATCCGCGACCAGGGCCACAACCTCGATTCGGTGCCGTCAACCGGCG
>JBDTBX010000139.1:0-4859 GCA_039923915.1 Nostocoides sp.
TGTGACAGTCGGAGCGAGAAATTCGGTCGTCGTATGCCGCGCGCCCCGGGTCAGAGGTTGCCGCGCTTGTCCTGCTCGCGCTCGATCGCCTCGAAGAGCGCCTTGAAGTTACCCTTGCCGAACCCGAGCGAGCCGTGCCGCTCGATGATCTCGAAGAAGACGGTCGGCCGGTCGCCGAGAGGCTTGGTGAAGATCTGCAGGAGGTAGCCGTCCTCATCCCGGTCGACGAGGATGCCGCGCGACTTCAGCTCCTCGACCGGGACCCGGACATGGCCGATCCGGGCTCGCAGCTCCTCGTCCTCGTAGTAGGAGTCGGGGGTGTCGAGGAACTCGACCCCGTTGGCGCGCAACGCATCCACGGTCTGGAGGATGTCGCCGGTGGCGAGCGCGAGGTGCTGGGCGCCCGGGCCGCGATAGAAGTCGAGGTACTCATCGATCTGGCTGCGCTTCTTGGCGATGGCCGGCTCGTTGAGCGGGAACTTGACCCGGTGGTTGCCGTTGGCGACGACCTTGGACATCAGGGCGGAGTACTCGGTGGCGATGTCGTCGCCGACGAACTCGGCCATGTTCACGAAGCCCATGACCTTGTTGTAGAAGCCGACCCACTGGTCCATCTTGCCGAGCTCGACGTTGCCGACGATGTGGTCGAGGGCCTGGAACAGCCGCGTGGGCGCACCGGCCTTTGCGACCCAGCCGGAGGAGCGGGCGACGTAGCCGGGTAGGTAGGGCCCGGCATACCGGACTCCCCCGACCTCGCGCTGGATCAGGCTGTGTCGGGTCTCGCCATAGGTGGCGATGGCCGCGACGCGGATCGTGCCGTGCTCGTCGGTGACGTCGTGCGGCTCCTCCACGACGGTGGCGCCGGTGCGCAGGGCCTGGGCGATGCAGCGGTCCACGTCGGGGACCTCGAGGGCGATGTCGACGACGCCGTCACCGTGCGCAGCGTGGTGCGCCACGAGCGGGCTGTCGGGGTCGACGGCGCCCATGAGGACGAACTTGATCGAGCCGGACCTAAGGACATAGGCCTTGTGGTCACGGTTGCCGGTCTCTGGGCCGCTGTAGGCGATGAGCTCCATGCCCCACGCGGACTGGTAGTAGTGGGCGGTCTGGCTCGCGTTGCCCACCACGAAGACGATGGCGTCCCAGCCGGTCACCGGGAACGGGTCCTTCGCCTCGTCGTAGTCGACGAGCCCCACGAGCTGCTTGAGCTGGTCGAGGTCGAGGTCAGCGGCCCGCTCGTCGTCGGTGAGGTCGAGGTGGGTGGTCGCGTGGTCCGAGGTCGTCTCATGGGTCGTCGTTGACATGCGAACATCGTGCCCGTATGCCGCCGGCCTGGGCAATCGGCCCATCGACGACTGAACATCGTGCACAGATTGCCCGCAGAATGCAGCCAACTGGTGCACACTTTGCCCATGACCATCTCGACGCTGCTGGACGACCTCGACCGCGCCCTCATCGCCCTGTTCAGCGCCGAACCCGATGTCGGCGTCCTTGCTGCCTCCCGGCGGCTCAACGTCGCCCGCGGCACGGTCCAGGCCCGGCTGGACCGGCTCCAGGCCCGGGGGGTCGTGAGCAGCTGGGCGCCGACGATCGACCCGGTGGCTCTGGGGTACGTCGTGACGGCGTTCTGTACGCTCGAGATCCGCCAAGGCGGTGGCCACGGTCCCGTCATCGCCCACCTCGCGGCCGTACCGGAGGTTCTCGAAGCGCACACCATCACCGGCTCCGGCGACCTGCTCGTCCGGGTCGTGGCGCGCGACAACGCCGACCTCCAGCGGGTCCTCGACGACATCATCGACGACCGTCACGTCACCCGGGCCAACACGGCGATCGCGCTCGCCGAGCGGATCCCGCACCGAACCGGCCCGCTCGTGGCCCGTCCATGACGGCCGATTGCTACCGTCCGAACATGTTCATCGGGTAGCAATCGGGCCGTGGTGAACGTCAGGGAGTGGCGAAGGTGACCGGCGTCGTCCCGACCACGAGGCGCCAGTCGACGGTGGCGAAACTCGGCGGGTCGACGACCTGGTGGGCCGACACCCAGTCGATGAGCATCTGCCGGATCTCGATCTGGCGGTTGTAGACGACCGGCGCGCTCGTCACACCGGGGAAGCCACCGCCGCCGGACTGGCGGTAGTTGTTGATCGCGATGACGAACGGGTCGGACGCCGTCACGGTCACTGCGGCATACGCGAGATTCTTGATCCGCGACCCCACCGGCTGGGAGATGTCGATGTCGTAGGTGAGCGGCGCGTCGAGTCCGCCCATGATGTCGTAGTTGTAGTCGGGCGTCCCGTTCGGCGCTGCCGGGGTGACCGCGTTGGTCACGGCCTCCGGGCCGGGCTGGCTGGCGCTGTTGACCTGCTTGTAGTACTCGGCCGACTTCTCCAGGTAGGCCCTGACCTGGGCTCCGGTGAAAGCGATCCCGAGCAGGGTGTTGTCGTAGATGTAGAGCCCGGCGACGTCGCGCACCGTCACCTCGCCGGCCGGGATGGCCGCCGACTTGTTGAAGGGCGCAGCGATCGACAGGACGGGGGTGCCTTCGTATGCCGTGCCGGGCAGGGAGGCCTTGACCTCCTGGGCCTGCACGAGGTTAATGAAGTCCATCGCCGCGGTGTCCTCGTAGCGCGACGTCGCCGCACTCATCGCCTGGGTGCACCTGCCGACGACACCGTTGACGTAGGTGAGCGTCTTGGTGTGCGCGTCACGGACGAGGGCGGCGATGCCGGCGTCCTCGGGCGCCGTGTTGGCGTTGAGCAGGGTCGCCGCCGACGAGGCGACCTGCCACTGGCCGCGCACCTTGGTGAGGTCGAGATCCATGACGGTGACGCGCATGCCCCAGTAGTAGGGCTCGGAGAGCAGCACCTGTTTGCCGGTCGCGTCGTTCGTCACGTAGCGCTGCGGCACCTCGAGGTGCGCGTGCCCGACGAGGATCGCGTCGATGTGCGGAACCTGTTGCGCCAGTTGGGTACTCGCGTTCTCGGGGAACGGCAGCGCGTGCCCGTACGAGGACGACGGGTTCGGGCCGGAGTGGCAGGAGACGATGACGATGTCAGCGCCGGCGGCCTTGAGGCGCGGCACCATGACCGCGGCCTGCTCGACGATGCCGGCGAACTTCACCTTGCCCTCGACGTTGGCCTTGTCCCAGATGGCGACCCCGGGCGTGACGAGCCCGAGGATGCCGACCGAGATCGGCTTCTGCCCCGGCACCTTGACCTGCTTGAGGATGTACGGCGGGAACACCGGCTCGCCGGTGTTCCAGTCGACGGCGTTGGCCCCGAGCAACGGGTGGGCCAGCTGGCTCTGGAAGGTCCGCAGGATGTCCATCCCGTAGTTGAACTCGTGGTTGCCCAGGCAGGCTGCGTCGTAGCCGATCGCATTCATGGCCGCCGCCATCGGGTGGATCGGGCCCCTTGTGATGGGGTCGATCTTGGCGTAGTAGTAGGCGAGCGGCGTGCCCTGGATGGTGTCGCCGGCGTCGAGGGTGAGGCAGGTGGCGGCCCCGCGCTCCTCACGGACCGCCTTGATCAGGGTCGCGGCCTTGGCGACGCCGATGTCGTTGTGCGCCTTGTCGTCGTACTCGGCATTCTTGAAGTAGTCCCAGTTGTAGACGTTGCCGTGCAGGTCGGCCGTGCCGAGCACGGTGAGCCGGAAGGACTTGCCGTTGGTGCCACCGCTCTTGCCGCCCGTGGGTGCGGCCGAGGCCGCTGGGGCGGCGAGCAGCCCGGCGCCGCCGACGGCGGCGAGGGTGAGCAGCTGTCGACGGGAGGCGGACCGCGAGGAGGTGTCGGTCGGGATGGTGTCAGAGGTCATGCCAACCGACCCTAGTCATCTCGGGCGTCCCGTGCGGCTCTAGCGACGGCCGACGAACCAGCGCCGGATCTGCTCCACCCGCGCTGTGACCTGCTCGGACGTGGCCGTCGCGAGCTCGGGTCCGCCGCAGGCCCTTCGCAGGTCCGTGTGCACCGTCGCGTGCGGGGAACCAGTCTTGCGGGCGTATGCCGCGACGAGACTGTTCAGTTCCTTGCGTTGCGCCGCGAGCGCCCGGTGCGCCGACACGACCGGGACGGCCCGCTTGGGTGTGCGCGCCGACTGCTTGCTCTGTCGCTCGTGGAGAAGGGCTGCGACCTGGTCCAGTTCGAGCAGCCCGGGGAGGCCGAGGTAGTCCTGCTCCTCCTCGGAGCCGACTGCCGCATGCAGCCCGAACTGCTGGGCATCGAACAGGACGTGGTCGAAGTGGGCGTCGGACTCCAGAGCCTCGAACCGGGCGTCGGGGTCGTCGAGCAGCGGCTCGGAACGGTTGGCGGCGGCGAGCAGTCCCTCTTCTTCGGCCCAGAGCGACGCCTCAGAATCCGGATCGGTCGACCGGTGGAGCGCGTGGTCGCGCTCCTCCTCGAGCCGGGCGGCGTGTTCGAGGATGACCGGCACCGAGGGCAGGAAGACCGACGCCGTCTCCCCACGGCGCCGGGCCCGGACGAAGCGGCCGACGGCCTGGGCGAAGTAGAGCGGCGTCGAGGTCGACGTCGCGTAGACCCCGACGCAGAGCCGCGGGATGTCCACCCCCTCGGACACCATCCGGACGGCGACCATCCAGCGCGAGCGACTCGCGGCATACGTCTCGATCCGGGCGGACGCCCCCGCGTCGTCGGAGAGGACGACCGTGGGCTTGTCCCCGGTGATCCCCTCGAGGATCGCGGCGTAGGCGCGGGCGGCGGTCTGGTTGGAGGCGATGACCATGGCGCCCGCGTCGGGGACGTGGCGGCGGACCTCGGTGAGCCGCTTGTCGGCGGCCACGAGCACCGAGGGGATCCACTCGCCCTTGGGGTCGAGCGCCGTCCGCCAGGCCTGTGCGGTCAGGT
>JBDTBX010000140.1:0-4386 GCA_039923915.1 Nostocoides sp.
CGTGCAGGACGAGGTCGCGCAGTTTCTGGCCGAGCGGGGTGCCACCGGGCTGCCGGGTCACCATTACGTGCCGACCTGCCGCCTCGAGCGCGGCCGCGAGGAGCCGCACCTGGGTCGACTTGCCCGCTCCGTCGCCACCCTCGAAGGCAACGAAGCAGCCGGCGGCGGCTCCCACGACGGGATCCGTCGCGGCAGCGCCGGCCAGCTGCGCGGCGTACGGCTCGGTCACGGACCGAGCCTAGGCCAGCGCGCCGTCAGCCCTTCGCGACGTACGAGCCGGAGCACAGGGTGAGGGTGTTGTCGGTCGTCGAGGTCTCGCCGGATACCGCCGCCACCGCGATCGTGGGCGAGACCGAGGTGTGGCTGATCGACGCACACCATGGGCGAGGGTTCGTCGGGTATGACCCGCAGGAGACTTACGGGACAGATGTGGCTCGTGGGAAGAGACACGAGCCACATCTTTTAACGGACATCTTTGCCGGACCTGTGCCCGGGAGGTCTCAGGCGTGCCGGTCCGCGTTCGCGTGGATGGCGTCGTGGACGTACGCCGCGAGCCCGGGAGCGATGTCCTCGTGGGTCTTGGTGAACCTCGGGTCCGCGACGTACATGTCGGCCAGCCCACGGTGGAAATCGTGGGTCAGGGAGTAGAACCGGTCGTTGATGTGCAGCCGGTGCTGCTCGGCCGCGGCCATCGCGGCCTCGCTCGTCGGCGGCTCACCGGCGGTCATCGCCGCGACGAACGCCGCGTTGTTGGCGTCCATCTCGGCCTTCACCTCGGCCCAGTCGGCCTTGGTGTAGCGGCTGGTGCGCGACTGCGACTGCTTCCACGCGTCACCGTCGCCCCAGCGCTCCTCGGCCTCTGCGGCATACGACTCGTCAAAACCGTCGCCGAAGAGCTCCAAGAGGTCCTCGGTCGACGCGGGGTGGTCGGTCATGTTCTTCTCCAATGCGGTGTCGATGGCCACGACGAGCTCGCGCAGCTCGTCCAGCCGGGTCATGACTGCAGCGCGCTGTCGACGCAGGTGGGTTCCGAGGTCGGCTTCGCCGCTCTTGAGCAGCTCGCCGACCTGCTCCAGCGGGAACCCGAGGCGGCGGTAGACGACGACCGTCGACAGCCGCTGCAGGTCCCCCGTGGTGTAGAGCCGGTACCCCGCGCGCGAGCGCTCGCTGGGTGCGAGCAACCCGATCTCGTCGTAGTGGTGCAGGGTTCGCACCGTCACGCCGAACTGCGCGGCCACCTGGCCCACGGTCCACAGCTGGTCCACCAGCGTTCCTTCGGTCATGAGGACGACTCTGGTCCCTCACGTCGGGAGAGGGTCAAGTCCATTGTCTTTGGGGGCTGGGCGGTTCCGCGGCATACGGCTAGTTTGGCCGTATGCCGCCCGCTTCCTTCTCCCCGACGTCCACCGCTGCCCTCGACGCCCTGGCCGTCGGCAAACAGGCCGTCGATCGCGTGCCCGCCCTGGCCGCCGGCGTGGCCCGCCGCGGCGAGCTGGTCTGGTCTGCGGGCATCGGGACGGCTCGGCTCGACGAGCCCGGCACGGCGCCCGACGCGGACACCCAGTACGACATCGCGAGCAACACCAAGACGTTCGTCGCTGTCACCGTGATGGCGCTCCGCGACGAGGGCAAGCTGTCCCTCGACGACACGGTCGACATGCACATCCCCGAGTCGGCCCATCCCGGGGTGACCATCCGCGAGCTGCTGGCGCACGTGAGCGGGATGCAGCGCGAACCGGTTGGCGACGTGTGGGACAGCCTGCAGTTCCCCGACCGCGCCCAGCTCGTCGCGGGGTGGAATGCCGCGCAGCGGATCCTGCCGCCGCACAACGTCCACCACTACTCCAACCTCTGCTACGCGATGCTCGGGGAGATCATCGGCCGGATCGACGGGGGTACCTGGTTCGACAGCGTGCAGCGCCGGATCCTCGACCCGCTCGAGATGCGGCGCACGACCCTCGGCAAGACCGGTCGCGCGGCGGGGGCCTACTACGTGCCGCCGTGGACCGATGTGCCGGTCGAGGAGCCGACCCTCGACTGCCTCGCGTTCGCGGCCGCGGGTGGCCTGTCGAGCACACTCACGGACATGGCGCGATGGGGTGGCTTCATCGCCAATCCCGTTGCGGAGGTGCTGGATCCGGACACCCTTGAGGAGATGTGTCAACCCATCGTCATCTCCCAGGCCCAGTGGAAGGAGGCGTGGGGGCTCGGCCTCATCCTCATGCGCCGCGACGACCGCACCTGGGTCGGTCACACCGGCGCGCACCCCGGGACCATCAGCGGTTGCTTCACCCACCGCGAGTCGGCGACGACCGGTGTGGTCCTCATGAACAACTCGGCGGCCACCGCCCCTGGCACCTTCGCGGTCGACCTCGGGACCTATGCCGTGGAGCACGAACCGCTCGTCACCGAACCGTGGCGTCCGGGCGTCTCGGTGCCCGCCGAGCTCGTGCCGCTCCTCGGTCACTGGTTCAGCGAGGGCCGCCTCTTCGTCCTCACCTGTCGCCAGGGTCGACTCGAGGCCGTCGTCGACGGCCAGCCGGCGTGGATGGCTCCCTCGGTGTTCGAGCAGCTGGACGTCAACACCTTCCGGACCGTCAAGGGGCGGGAGCGGGGCGAGTTGCTCAGGGTGCGCCGTGATGCGTCGGGAGCCGTGACGGCATTCAACTGGGCGACCTACATCTTCACCCGCGAGCCCTACGCCTTCGGTGAGTGGCTGCACCGCCCCTGACCACTCGCTGTGCCGAGGTGAACACCCCCGCACCGACCAGCAGGTTCACGTCGAACCATCGCTGCCCGGGTCGGCTCAGTCGGTGACGATGGTGAAGCCATCGGGGAGGCCGTCGACGGTGACCCGGCCCTCGACATCCAGCGAGACGGTCACGCAGACGGCGCCAATTCGTATGCCGCGCGCCGAGACCGGCCCGAACGGCAAGCCGGGCGGTGGCTGGACCGTGATGGTCCGGCCCGGCACGTCCACGGAGAGGCCGAGCGCGATGGTCAGCAGTGCGACGGCGGAAGCCGCCGACCAGGCCTGTGGGCGGCACGAGGCCGGATAGGGAATCGGTTCTCCGAGGACACCGGTATCGGCGAACAACTCGGGGTAGCGGTAGCCGAACGCCTCCGCAGCCGTGAGCAACCGCTGCGCGACCGTCGACGCCTCGGCGCGGTGACCCTCGCGCAGCATGCCCAACGCGCAGATCGCGGTGTCGTGGGTCCATACCGAGCCGGTGTGGTAGCCGAGCGGGTTGAACCCGCCGTTGTCGCTCGCGTAGGTCGCGATCCCATGTGCCCCCAGCATCCGCGGCTCGGTCAGGACGGTCGTCACCCGACGCGCCTCCTCGGCCGTGAACGCCCCGGTGCCGAGCCCGTGACCCATGTTGGACCCCAGGCCGGTCACCGCGTCGCCATGGCCGTCGACGGCCATGGCGGGATAGCTACTGCTTCCATCGACAACCCAGAACCGTTGGCGGACAATCGATTCCAGCCGATCGGCGAATACCTCGAGCTCCTTGGCGCGGTCGGTTTCGTCGTCCGCACCGAAGGTGACGAGGAGGGTCGCCGCCACGCGGGCAGCCTCAACGGCATACGCCTGGGCCTCGACCAGGGCGATGGGCGGATCGGCGACCCGACCGTCCCGCCAGCGGATCGAGTCGGCACTGTCCTTCCATCCCTGGTTGACCAGGCCGGTGCCGCTCTCGTCGACGTACCTGAGCAGACCGTCGTCACCGGGTGCCAGATCGGTGAGCCACCTTGCGGCAGCACGAAGTTCGGGCATGAGTGCGCGCACCTCGTCCTCGGGCAGGCCCCAGCGCCAGGCGTCACCGAGCAGGCAGATCCACAGGGAGGTGGCATCGACCGTGCCGTAGTAGACGGGCGGCAGCTTGAGCCGGTTGCTGGGGTCGACATAGGCCACCCTGCGAAGCTCGTGCGGGATCTTGCCGGGGTCCTCGGCCCGAACCATGTCGTGCACGGTGCCCTGCCGACGGGCGAGCGCCCGGAGCGTACCAGCCGCGAGCTCGGTGCCCAGGGGAAGCACGAGGCGGGCTGTCCAGATCGAGTCACGGCCGAACAGCGTGAGGTACCAAGGTGATCCGGCCGCTGCGAAGGTGTCGGCGCGGTCAGCTGGGTCGTTGATGAGCAGCGACTGGAGATCGACGAGGGAAGCCTGGATGACTCGCTCGAGGCGTGGGTCGCCAGCGGTCACCGATACCGTCGACGGCCACGACACGGCATCGGCCCCGATATCGGCGTCGAAGAGTGACGCCGACGTGCGTTCGGCGGTCACTCGGATGACGACGGTGACCGACTCGCCTGCGTCGACGAGCAAGGGGACGGTCATCCGGAGGGCACCGTCAGGGTCGATGGTGCTCGCCGTCGGAGCGG
>JBDTBX010000141.1:0-5625 GCA_039923915.1 Nostocoides sp.
GACCAGCGGCTCTTCCTCGGCTGGGCACAGGTCTGGAAGGGCCGGTCCCGTCCGGAGGAGGCGATCCGGTTGCTGGCCATCGACCCGCACGCGCCGCAGGATGCGCGGGGCAACATCGCCCGCAACCTGCACGAGTTCCACGAGGCGTTCGGCGTGACCGAGGCCGACGGAATGTGGCTCGCCGAGGACGACCGCGTCCGCATCTTCTGAGTCGCGCCCACCCTGCCTGACCCCGACCTCGCGTTTGGCGGCGACGGCTGGGTCGATGCGAGGATGAGCCGGTGACGCACCTGTGGGAGTACCTGCTCATCGGCCTCGGCCTGCTCGTCGTGCTCGGCGGTGCCGTCACCGGCCTCGTTCGCAGTCGTGGCGGCCGCGCCAAGCAGCTGCCAGGGCGCGGCGCCTCGGCCCCAGAGCGCCGCCCAACCCCCGGTGGAAGCAACGCCGATGACCGGCAGGGAGATCCCGGCCGGCCACACGACGCGGGGACCACAACGACGCGGCCGCGCCCTGGGGACGACACCGATCTGGACAGTGCCGACACGCTCGACACCCGCGAGGACACCCTCACCGTCGAACGGCCGGAGTCGGCCCGTGGTCGGCTGGCCCGGCTTCGCGCCCGCCTCGCCGGCTCCAACACCGCCCTCGGCCAGGGACTGCTCGCCATCCTGTCCCGCGGCCACCTCGACGACGCCGCATGGGAGGCCGTCGAGGACACCCTGCTCGCCTCCGACCTCGGTGTCGACGCCACCAACGAACTCGTCGCCTCACTGCGGCAGCAGGTCAAGGTCGACGGCGTGACTGACGAGGCGACCGTCCGGGCGTGGCTGCGCAAGGACCTCCTGGCCCTCGTCGACCCGTCGATGGACCGCCGCGTCGCCGCGAGCCGGGTGGCGGAGCGCCCCGCGGTCATCATGGTCGTCGGTGTCAACGGCACCGGCAAGACGACGACCGTCGGCAAGCTGGCCCGCGTGCTCGTGGCGGAGGACAAGGACGTCGTGCTCGGTGCGGCCGACACCTTCCGCGCCGCCGCCGCCGACCAGCTGGAGACGTGGGGATCCCGGGTCGGCGTGCCGACCATCCGCTCCGACCGCGACGGCGCCGACCCGGCGGCCGTGGCGTTCGACGCGGTCAAGGCCGGGCTGGAGCTGGAGGCCGACGTGGTGCTCATCGACACCGCCGGCCGCCTGCACAACAAGGTCGGCCTGATGGACGAGCTCGCCAAGGTCAAGCGGGTCGTCGAGAAGCAGTCGCCGATCGACGAGGTCCTGCTCGTGATCGATGCGACGACGGGCCAGAACGGACTGCGTCAGGCCGAGGTGTTCAGCCAGGTCGTCGGCATCACCGGCATCGTGCTCACCAAGCTCGACGGCACCGCCAAGGGCGGGATCGTCGTCGCCGTCCAGCGTCAGCTCGGCGTGCCGGTCAAGCTCGTCGGCCTCGGCGAGGGACCCGACGACCTGGCGCCCTTCGACCCCGAGGCGTTCGTCGACGCGATCGTCAACTGACCAGCACCTGACTTTGGGTCAATTCGTTGACGGCAGGCGGCAGGCGGGCGTGCCGCCGGGCAGCTGGTAGCGGTGGGCGGCGACCCAGCGGTAGGCCACCTCCGCAAGATTGCGCAAGCCGGGGAGCTGGAGGGCCAGGCCGACCGGGCGCCACGGCATACGACCGGCTCGAAGGACCGCGGCGATCGCGTCGGCACCGGCATACGGGCGCCCGTCGGATCCGACCCATCTGACCGCCGCCCTGCAGTCCTCCTCGGTGAGCCCGAGAGCCGGGAGGTCCGCTCGTTGCCAGGGGACCACGGTAAACGAGGCGCCCGACCCGGCCACGCGGCGCCGCAGGAAACCTGCCGAGGTCGTGCAGAACCCGCAGTCACCGTCGAACACGAGAACGGGAGTCATGCGCCCAGCCTCGCAGATGTCTCAGATGCCGGGACGCTACGGCCCCGGTAACGCAACACTTACCCGGCACCGTGATCCGCAACACGCACGTAACACGTCGCATGACGGGGTGAAACGGCGCGGCCCCACAGTTCTGGTCATGGAAATCAACAGTGGCGACACCGCCTGGGTCCTTGCAGCCGCCGCACTGGTGCTGTTCATGACACCCGGTCTCGCCTTCTTCTACGGCGGCATGGTTCGTGCCAAGAGCGTCCTGAACATGATGATGATGTCGTTCATCAGCCTCGGCACCGTGACGGTGATGTGGGTGCTGTACGGCTACAGCGAGGCGTTCGGGAACTCCTGGCACGGCCTCATCGGCAATCCGTTCCAACACTGGGGCCTGCACGGCGTCATGGATGCGGCGTACGGGCCCAAGGGCGACATGATCCCCGGGCCCGCGTTCGTGGCCTTCCAGGTGGTCTTCGCGATCATCGCCGTGGCCCTCGTCTCGGGTGCCATCGCCGACCGCGCCAAGTTCACGGCGTGGACGGTCTTCACGGTTGTCTGGGCCACCGTCGTCTACTTCCCGGTCGCGCACTGGGTGTTCTCCTTCGACGGCTTCTCCGCCGAGAAGGGCGGGTGGATCGCCAACAATCTCAGGGCGTTCGACTTCGCCGGGGGTACGGCCATCCACATCAACGCAGGCGCCGCGGGCCTTGCCCTTGCACTGGTCCTCGGCAAGCGGATCGGCTTCCGCAAGGACCCGATGCGTCCGCACAACCTGACCCTCGTCATGATCGGCGCCGGCATCCTGTGGTTCGGCTGGTTCGGCTTCAACGCCGGGTCCGCCCTGTCCGCGGGCACCTTGGCTGCCGGGGTGTGGGTCAACACCTGCGTCGCGACGGCTGCGGCGATGATCGGCTGGCTGCTCGTCGAGAAGTTCCGCGACGGCCACCCCACGTCCCTCGGTGCCGCCTCCGGTGTCGTCGCAGGTCTGGTCGCCATCACGCCCGCCTGCTCGACCCTTAGCCCGATCGGGTCGATCGGCCTCGGTCTGGTGGCCGGCGCGATCTGTGCCTTTGCGGTGGGGCTGAAGTACAAACTGGGCTTCGACGACAGTCTTGATGTCGTGGGCGTCCACCTCATCGGCGGCATCGTCGGCACCCTCGGCATCGGCTTCCTGGCGACCAAGACGAACAGCCCCGCAGCCAGCGCCAGCGCCAACGGGCTGTTCTACGGTGGTGGGCTGGACCAACTCTGGCGGCAGGTGGTCGCCGCGGGTGCGGTTCTCGTGTTCTCCTTCACCGTGACCTACCTCATCGGTCTGGCCATCCACAAGACGATGGGCTTTCGGATCAGCGAGCAGGACGAGCTGCAGGGCATCGACCTGTCCGACCACGCAGAGACGGCATACGACCTCAACCCGATCGGTGGTCGGCTCGGCGGTCTCGCCGCCGCCTCGGCCGCGACCGAGGCCCGCCACCACGAGGCGACCCAGACGAACGGAGTCAACGCATGAAGCTCGTCACCGCCATCATCAAGCCGCACCAGCTCGACGAGGTCAAGGAGGCACTGGAGGCCTTCGGGATCACCGGGATGACGATCAGCGAGGCCTCCGGCTACGGCCGGCAGCGCGGGCACAGCGAGGTCTACCGCGGCGCCGAGTACACCGTCGACTTCGTCCCGAAGATCCGCCTGGAGGTGATCGTCGACGACATGGACACCACGTCCGTGGTCGACGTCATCCTCAAGGCCGCCCGGACCGGCCGGATCGGCGACGGCAAGATCTGGGTCGTCCCGGTCGAGGATGTCGCCCGGGTCCGGACCGGCGAGCGCGGCGCGGACGCGATCTAGGCCGTGTGCCGCGATGACCTCGTCCCAGTCGGACCTCACGGCGCGTCGGCTGGAGCTGGCCGGTACCCGCAGCTTCGCCGCCCCGGGTGCCGGCCAGGCACGCCGTGGCGCGCTCACCCGGTTGGGTCAGGACTGGTTGGAGGGCATCTGGGCCGACGCGACCCTCGGCCGGGCCACCGCGGGCGTCGCCCTGGCGGCGATCGGCAGCTTCGCCCGTGGCGACGCCGGACCGCTGAGCGACTTCGACCTCGTCCTCCTGCACGACGGGCGGGCGGCCGGGCAGGGCCACATCAACGCCCTTGCCGATCGGCTCTGGTACCCGATCTGGGACGCTGGCGTGAAGCTCGACCACAGCGTCCGCACCGTCAACCAGTGCCGCAGCGTTGCCGCCAACGACCTGTCCGCGGCCGTCGGCCTGCTCGACCTCGCGCCGGTGGCCGGCGACGCCGGGGTCGTGGCGGCCGCCCGGTCGGTCGTGGCCCACGACTGGCGGGCCAACGCCCGCAAGCGGCTGCCGCAGCTCGTCGAGCACCTCACGGCGAGGCACCAGCGCCACGGCGACCTTGCCCAGTCGATCGAGCCGGACCTCAAGGAGGCGCACGGCGGCCTGCGCGACATGACCATCGTGGCCGCGCTCGCGGCCGCGTGGCTCGCCGACCGGCCGCACGGAGAGGTCGACGCGGCATACGGACTGCTGTTGGAGGTCCGCGACGCCGTCCACGTCGTGACCGGACGCGGTCGGGACCGGCTCGGCCGCGAGGACCACGATGCTGCTGCCGCGCTGCTCGGGCGGGGATCCGCCGACGACCTGCTCACCGAGGTGGCGCAGGCCGGGCGGAGCATCGCCTACGCCCTGGACAGCACGGTGCGCCGGGCCGGTCAGGCCCAGCGGGCCCGCAGCCTGCGCGTCGGTCCGCGTCGGCCGACGATGAACCCGCTCGGTTTCGGCCTCTTCGAGAGCGACGGCGAGGCGGTCCTCGGCAATGGCGGAGCCGTCGATACCGATCCGCTGCTGCCCCTGCGCGCTGCGGTCGTCGCGGCCCGCGCCGGGCTGCCGATCGCCCCCAAGACGCTGCAGAACCTGAGTACTCGGGCACCCCAACTGCCCGACCCGTGGCCGGTCCTCGCGCGCGACCTGTTCGCCGACCTGCTCGCGACCGGCCCCGGTCTGGTCAGTGTCTGGGAGGGCCTGGACCAGGCGGGGATCGTCGACCAGTGGATCCCCGAGTGGGCCAGCGTCCGCTCCCGGCCACAGCGCAACGCCGTCCACCGGCACACCGTCGACCGCCACCTCATCGAGACCGTCGTGCAGGCGAGCGCCCTGGTGCGGGGTGTGGGCCGCGCTGACCTGCTCCTGCTCGCCTCGCTCCTGCACGACATCGGCAAGCTCCCCGACGCGATGAACCACAGCGTCGTCGGTGCGCCCATCGCGGGCCGGATCGTCCGGCGGCTCGGCTACCCCGACGCCGATGGGGTGGTCATCGAGCGCCTCGTCCGCGAGCACCTCACCCTCATCGACCTGGCGACCCGACGCGACCACCAGGACCCCCAGACCATCTCGGCCGCGATCGCAGCCGTGGGGGAGGAGCGCGAGCTGTTCGAGACGCTCATGGCCCTGACCGAGGCCGACGCGATCGCCGCCGGACCCAAAGCGTGGACCGACTGGCGGTCGACCCTGCTCGGCCAGCTCGGCGCGGAGGTGCGCGCGCGTCTGGACAGCGGTGCAGCCCCGCCCCCCGTCGAGGGCGCCGCCAAGGTCACCCACGAGACCATCGAGGCGGTCGCTGCGGGGGAGCCGGAGGTCGTGGTCCGACCGCAGGGCGGCTCGTACCGCATCGACATCGTCGATCGCGACCGGCTCGGGCTGTTCGCCGACACCGCC
>JBDTBX010000142.1:0-2984 GCA_039923915.1 Nostocoides sp.
ATCGGTGCCGACACCAAGACCGGTGATGCCGCGGCCGACGACTACTGGTTCCGCGACAACGTCTGGCCGGCCGAGGTGCCCGACCTCGAGATGGTCATGAACGACTACCTCGCGCGGTCGCGGGCGCTGGCCGACGAGCTGCTCCGGATCTGCGCTGCGGCGCTGAGCCAGCCGGTCGACTTCTTCACCCGGCACACGAGCCACACGACCTACACGCTCAACATCAACTGGTATCCGCCGCTCACCCACGTGGGTCCCGCGGAGGAGGGCCAGTACCGGATCGGGCCGCACACCGACTTCGGCACCGTGACGATCCTCGACCGCGAGCCGGGAGCCGGCGGGCTGCAGGTGTGGACCGAGGAGGACGGCTGGGAGGACGCGCCCTGGGATGACGAGGCGCTGACCATCAACACGGGCGATCTGCTTGCGCGCTGGAGCGGTGGTCGGTGGAAGTCCAACCGGCACCGGGTGCTGCCGCCCCAGGAGGCCCACCCCGATGAGGACCTCGTCTCGCTCGTGTACTTCTACGAGGCCGACCACGACACGGTCGTCACGCCGCTCCAGCCACCGGTCGGGCGGCAGGCTGGGCTGCCGACGGTCGTGTCCGGCGACTTCATCAAGCAGCGCCTCGACGCCATCACCATGGCCTGATTGCCCGTCAAACGAATCGACCCCAAAGTCAGGTCCGACCGTCAGCGAATCGACCCGATGTCAGGTCGTGAGCAGGATCTTGCCGATGTGCTGGCTGGCCTCGAGCTCGCGGTGGGCCCGTGGGGCGTCGGCGAGCGGATAGATGCCCTGGACCACCGGCTTCACCCGGCCCGACTCCACGAGCGGCCACACATGTTCACGCACCGCCGCGACGATGGTCGCCTTCTCGGCGGCCGGGCGGGCGCGCAACGAGGTCGCGATGACGGCCCCCCGTTTGCCCATCAGCTGGCCCAGATCGAGCTCAGCCTTCGTGCCGCCTTGCATCCCGATGATGACCAGTCGCCCATTGGTGGCGAGCGCAGAGACGTTGCGGGACAGGTACTTTGCGCCCATGTTGTCCAGGATGACGTCGGCGCCGTGGCCATCGGTCGCTGCCCTGAGCACCTCGACGAAGTCCTGCTCGCGGTAGTTCACGAGGATCTCGGCCCCGAGCGTGCGGCATACGGCGAGCTTGTCGGCCGACCCTGCGGTCACCGCCACGCGGGCCCCCACCTCGCGCGCGAGCTGGATCGCCATCGTCCCGATGCCCGACGAGCCGCCGTGGACGAGGAAGGTCTCACCGGGCTGGAGGTTGGCCGTGAGGAAGACGTTGGACCAGACCGTCGATGCGACCTCAGGAAGAGCCGCGGCCTCGACGAGGGAGACCCCGGCCGGCACGGGCAGGACCTGGCCGGCCGGGACGCAGACCTGCTCCGCGTAACCGCCACCGGTCAGCAGCGCGCACACCTCGTCCCCGACGGCCCACCCCTGGGCGCCGTCGCCGAGCGCATCGATGGTGCCGCTCACCTCGAGCCCGGGGTATGCCGGGGCGCCGGGCGGCGGCGGGTAGAAGCCCATCCGCTGCATGACGTCAGCACGGTTGACCCCGGCAGCCACGACGGCGATCCGGACCTCCCCGGGCTGCGGCTCCGGGGTGTCCACGTCGGCGAGGACGAGCGCGTCGGCGTCGCCCGGAACGGGGAGGGTGATGGCCTGCATGGGGCCAACCTACGGCGCGAGGTCGCGCAGGTCCTGGCGGGTGTCCACGTCGCGGCCCTCGTCGTCGGGGACCCGGATCGGCAGGACGCGCAGCTGGTCGAGCAGGGCGTGGGCCGCGGTCCCGGCCGGTTCGGCGGGAAGGGCGGCTCGAAGGGGCCCGATCCGGTATGCCGCGAGGAGAGGATTCGTTCGGCCCCGCCCGTCGACGGCCACGACGGCGTCGACCTCGGCTGACTGGTCGAGGAGCGCGGACAGGCGCAGGGCCGCCGCCGCGGCATAGGGCTGGTCGCCGGCGAGCACGACGACGATGGCGCACTTGCTCTCGATCCGGGCGAGCCCGGCCGTCGTTGCGGCCACCGGTCCACCGCCGGGCGGCTCCTCGCGCGCCCAGTCGACGGCGCGCCGCGTCGGCCGCTGCGGTCCGACACAGACCACGCGCCAGTCGTCCGGGCCTGCGAGGCCCGCAGGGAGACCGTCGAGGAGGCGGTCGAGAACGGTGGAATCCCCGAGCGGAGCGGCCAGTTTGTCGCTCCCGAACCGCCGGGAGGCGCCACCGGCCAGCACGATGGCTGTGACGGCTGTCATCGCCCGACCAGCCGGTGGGTCAGGGCGTCGGCGGCGCGGCGGACCTGGCCCGCCAAGGTCGCCTCGGTGGCCGCGTCGGCTGCGGTGGCCGAATAGGTGAGCGCGACGCCCGCGACGGGGTGCCCGGTGTGGTCGAGCACGGCATGCGCGACCGACGCCAGGCCCTCGGTGACCAGGTCGACCTCGTGCGCGTACCCGCGGGCGCGAATGGTCGTCAGCTCCCGGCGCAGCGCCGACACCGTCGCCGGCCCGCGGCCATCGCGTTGGACGAGGGCCGACCGGTCCGGGAACAGGGCGGTGATCTGGGCGGCGGGGAGCGCGGCCAGCATGGCCAGACCGCTGGCGGTGAGGGCTGCCGGCAGGCGGACCCCGACGTCGGTGACGAGGAGCGGCCGCCCCGGGGCGCGTTCCTCGATGACGTACAGGACGTCGCGACCGTGCAGGACGGCGAGGTGGGCGTTGTGCGTCGAGACCTCGGCCAGCCTGGTCAGGATCGGTCGAGCGATCCGCTGGAGCGGCGCCTGCCGCTGATAGGCACTGCCCAGCTCGTATGCCGCGGGCCCGAGACCGTAGCGCCGCTCCTCCGGCAGGTGCGCGACGAAACCGCGCTCGATGAGGGTCGTGAGCAGGTGGTAGGTCGTGCTGCGCGGCAGTCCGAGGCGACGGGAGATCGTCGCGGCAGGGACAGGTGCCGGATGCGCGGCAAGGAG
>JBDTBX010000143.1:0-3557 GCA_039923915.1 Nostocoides sp.
GTCGGCCCCAACGGCGCGGGGAAGTCGACGGTCCTGAAGATCATGGCCGGCCTGGATCAACCGTCCAACGGCGAGGCCCGGCTCACGCCCGGCTACAGCGTCGGCATCCTCATGCAGGAGCCGGAGCTCAACGAGGACAAGACGGTGCTCGGCAACGTCGAGGAGGGCGCCGGGGAGATCAAGGCCAAGGTCGACCGCTACAACCAGATCTCGGCCGAGATGGCCGAGCCCGACGCCGACTTCGACGCGTTGATGACCGAGATGGGTCACCTCCAGGAGGCCATCGATGCTGCCGACGCGTGGGACCTGGACTCCCAGCTCGAGCAGGCGATGGACGCCCTGCGCTGCCCGCCCCCGGACGCCGACGTCACGGTGCTCTCCGGTGGTGAGCGTCGCCGGGTCGCCCTGTGCAAGCTGCTCCTCCAGAAGCCCGACCTGCTGCTCCTCGACGAGCCCACCAACCACCTCGATGCCGAGTCGGTGCTCTGGCTCGAGCAGCACCTCGCCGCCTACCACGGCGCCGTCGTCGCGGTGACCCACGACCGGTACTTCATGGACAACGTCGCCCAGTGGATCCTCGAGCTGGACCGCGGCCGGGCCTACCCCTACGAGGGCAACTACTCCACCTACCTGGAGAAGAAGCAGGCCCGCCTGCAGGTCCAGGGCAAGAAGGACGCCAAGCTGTCCAAGCGCCTCGCCGAGGAGCTGGAGTGGGTCCGCTCCAACGCCAAGGCCCGCCAGACCAAGTCCAAGGCACGGCTGGCCCGCTACGAGGAGATGGCGGCCGAGGCCGACCGGACCCGCAAGCTGGACTTCGACGAGATCGCCATTCCGCCCGGTCCGCGTCTCGGCTCCAAGGTGATCGAGGTCACGAACCTCCGCAAGGGCTTTGGCGACCGCGTCCTCATCGACGGGCTCTCGTTCACCCTGCCGCGCAACGGGATCGTGGGTGTCATCGGCCCCAACGGCGTCGGCAAGACGACGCTCTTCAAGACCATCGTCGGGCTGGAGGAGCCCGACTCCGGTGTCGTCGACGTCGGCGACACCGTGTCCATCTCCTACGTCGACCAGGGCCGGGGCGGCATCGACCCGATGAAGAACCTGTGGGAGGTCGTCTCCGACGGCAACGACTACATCCACGTCGGCAAGGTCGAGATCCCGTCGCGCGCCTACGTCTCACAGTTCGGCTTCAAGGGTCCCGACCAGCAGAAGCGGGCCGGCATCCTGTCCGGCGGCGAGCGGAACCGGCTCAACCTGGCGTTAACCCTCAAGGAGGGTGGCAACCTGCTCCTCCTCGACGAGCCGACCAACGACCTGGACGTGGAAACCCTCGGCTCACTGGAGAACGCCTTGCTCGCCTTCCCGGGTTGCGCCGTGGTCATCAGCCACGATCGGTGGTTCCTGGACCGCGTCGTGACGCACATCCTGGCCTACGAGGGTGACGACCAGGACCCGGCCAAGTGGCACTGGTTCGAGGGCAACTTCGAGGCGTACGAGGCCAACAAGATCGAGCGTCTCGGCGCCGAGGCGGCCCGCCCGCACCGGGTCACCTACCGCAAGCTGACCCGCGACTGACCAAGCGGCATACGGGAACGAGGGGCAGGATGGCCCCATGAAGCTCGGAACGCAGGTGTCCTATTTCAGCTGGCCGGGTGGGCCGGCCATGATCGGCCCGATCTTCGGCCGGATCGCGACCAACAGCGACCAGGCGGGCCTGGCGAGCCTGTGGGTCATGGACCACTTCTTCCAGATCTCGACGATCGGGCCGCCGGAGCTGGACATGCTCGAGGGTTACGGCGCGCTCGCGTATGCCGCGGGCCGGACCGAGCGGATCCAGCTCGGCACCATGGTCACCGGTGTCACCTACCGGCATCCCGGGCTGCTCGCCAAGACCGTGACGACACTGGACGTCCTGTCCGGCGGCCGCGCCATCCTCGGCATCGGCGCCGCCTGGAACGAACAGGAGCACCGCGGTCTCGGTGTCCCCTTCGCGCCGGTCGGCGAACGGTTCGAGCGCCTCGAGGAGACCCTTCAGATCTGCCGGCAGATGTTCGACGGCAACGAGAGCCCGTTTGTCGGTGTCCACTACCAGTTGGAGCGGCCGCTCAACTCGCCACAACCGTTGCGGCGCTTACCGATCCTCGTCGGTGGTGGTGGCGAGAAGAAGACCCTGCGGCTCGTCGCGCAGTACGCCGACGCGTGCAACATCTTCGACATGGGACCCGAGCGAGTGAAGGCCAAATACGACGTCATCCGCGCCCACTGCGAGACCGTCGGGCGCGACTACGCCGAGATCGAGAAGACCGTCCTGACCCGGTTCGCGCTGTCGCGGACTCCGGGCAGCTCACCATCGGGCGAGCCGTACTCGTCGGTCGACCAGATCGTCGAGCGGCTCTCCGGGTTGGCAGCCATCGGGACCGACACGGTGATCGCCGGCATGGCCAACAACGCCGACGACGCGGCATACGAACTCGTTGCAGAGGTCGTCCGGCAGGTCGAGGGGATCGTGCCCGCCGGCCGTTGACTCCTCCCACCTGTGACCCGAAGTCAGGTCCCCGCACCTGACTTAGGGTCAATTCGTTGACGGGAGAGCCGCGCCGGTACGTTGGGTCAGCGGGCCCGCACCAGGCGCAGCGCGAGGGCCGCGTTGGTCGCGCCGATCTGCTCGGGCGTGCGCCTGATCCCGGGTGTGTACCAGCGCGCGACGTCGACGCACATCGACATCAGGGCGAGGGTCGTCGCGTGGATGTCGTCGACGTCGAACTCACCCGTCGCCACCCCCGCGTCGAGGACGGTGCGCACGACGGCGTCGATCTCCTTGCGCAGGTGCAGGACCACCTCGCGGTGAGTGGGGGTCAGGTGCCCGAACTCGTACTGGACGATCCGGCCCATCCGGTAGTCCTCGGCGTGCCACTGGGAGAACGTTGCCATGATGGCGGCCAGCGCGGCCGATGGCGACTCGGCGGCCCGTGCCGCGGCGACGAGCCCGTCCCGTGCGGCGATGTGGCCGCGCTCGCTCAGCGCGAACAGCAGCTCCTCCTTGGAGGCGAAATGGACGTAGACCCCGGCCGGCGACAGTCCGGCCCTGGCCGCGATGTCACGGGTTGTCGTCGCGTGGAATCCGTTGTCGGAGAACGCGTCTGCCGCCGCCTCCATCAGGCGGAGCGTCGTGTCCCTGACCGACCCGACCGCGGGGGGAGGCGAGTTTCCGGTGACGGGCGAGCGGCCGGCATACGAGCCATCGTTGGTCACCCGGGTCGGACTCATGGTTGACAGCATGCACCTTCCGGGAGAAACTAAGCAAGCGCTTACTAACCCCCCAAGGTGCCCCCGATTCCCCACGAGGTCGACATGCCCCGCAACATCTACAGCCAGGAGCACGAGGACTTCCGTGCGTCGGTCCGCGCGTTTGTCGAGCGGACCCTCAAGCCGTGCGCCCAGGAGATGATCGAGGCCAAGTCGATCGACCGCAGCCTGTGGAAGGAAGCCGGCAAGCAGGGCCTGTTCGGGCTCGAGATCCCCGAGGAGTACAACGGGATGGGGGCAGCCGACTACCG
>JBDTBX010000144.1:0-2998 GCA_039923915.1 Nostocoides sp.
TCCGCCACCTCCACAGCGGCCCGCAAACGTCCGACCAGGCGCAGCTTCACCGCAGCACCGGTCGAAGCGGCCCTCGCCAAGGCGCCCGCGCCGAAGGCAACCCCGACCAAGAAGGCTCCGGCCCGCAAGGCTCCGGCCACGAAGGCCCCGGCCACGAAGGCCCCGGCACGCACGTCGCCGGCCAAGAAGGCCACGACCACGAAGGCCACGACCACGAAGGCACCGGCGAGGGCAGCCACCAAGGCCGTCGTCACGAAGGCCCCCGCGAAGAAGTCTCCGGTCAGGAAAACCACCGCGAAGAAGGCGGCTGGGGCGTGACCGAGCCGCATGAGCGGACCGACGTCGACGTGCCCCGTGCCGCCCCGGCAGGCAGCCTGCCGGAGCCGCCAGAGACGGGGGACCTGGTCATCGACGCCGCCCTGTCCGACCTGGCGGGGAGCGACCCCGACGACCTCGCCGCTCAGCTCTGGGCGGGGGAGCGGGTCGACCAGACCCTGCGTTCGCGCCTCGCCGAACTCGGCGGGTGAGCGACCGGCTGGACACCGACCTCGTGCGGCGCGGCCTGGCCCGGTCGCGCGGTCAGGCCCGGGAGTTGATCGAGGCCGGTCTGGTCACCGTCAACGGCCGCCAGGTCGGCAAGGGTTCGTATGCCGTCCCGCCGGGTGCGGTCCTGACGGTCCGGGACGCCGGCCCCACGTGGGTCAGCCGAGCAGCGGCCAAGCTGATCGGTGCCTTCGCCGTCTTCGGCCCCGACGGGCTGTCGGCGTGTGGCCGCCGATGTGCGGACGTGGGTGCGTCGACGGGCGGGTTCACCGAGGTGTTGCTCCACGAGGGGGCGGCGCACGTCGTGGCGATCGACGTGGGCCACGGTCAGCTGGTCCCTGCCCTGGCCGCCGACCCCCGCGTCACTGAACTGAGCGGGGTGACGGTGCGCGGGCTCCGGCCCGGCCAGATCGGCGGTGAGGTCGACCTTGCGGTCGCCGACCTCAGCTTCATCTCCCTGCCCCTCGTGATGGCCGAGATCGCCGGGCTGATGACAACCGGCGCCGACGCGGTCGTCCTCGTCAAGCCGCAATTCGAGGTCGGCCGGGAACGACTCGGCAAGAACGGCGTCGTCCGCCGGGCCGCCGACCGAGCCTGGGCGATCACCGAGGTGGCTCGGGCTGCCGTGGCGGTCGGGCTCACGCCCCTCGGGCTGGCCCGCAGCCCGATCCCGGGCTCCACCGGGAACGTCGAGTACCTCCTGTGGCTGACCCGACGCGTCGAGGCCGGCATGGGATGGGAGGCTGTAGTCGCCACTGCAGACCGACTGTCCCTGGACGGAGCCTCGTGACCGACACCACCGGAGCACCAGCCGGGCGCCGCATTCTGCTGCTCACCCACCCGCGCCGCGCCGAGGCACAGGAGGTGGCCCGTCAGGTCAGCGAGGCCTTCGCGAGTGCCGGTATCGAGGTCGTCGGAATCGACTCCGTCCACGGGCTGCTCGATGCCCAGGCGCGCAGCACGGGCGCGCCCGAGGACAGCCCGGTTGCGGGCTGCGAACTCGTCGTCGTCCTCGGGGGTGACGGGACCATCCTGCGCGGCGCCGAGCTGGCCCGCGACCATGGCGTCCCTGTGCTCGGGGTCAACCTGGGGCACGTCGGCTTCCTCGCCGAGGCCGAGCGGGAAGACCTGCACGCCACCGTCGACAAGATCGTCCACCGCGAATGGACAGTCGAGGAGCGGATGACCCTGGACGTCTCCGTCCACGTCGACGGCGAGGTCATCGACCGCACGTGGGCGCTCAACGAGGCGACCGTGGAGAAGGCGGCCCGCGAGCGGATGCTCGAGGTCGCCGTCGAGGTCGATGGCCGACCGCTGTCGACCTGGGGCTGTGACGGGGTCGTCGTCGCGACACCCACCGGCTCCACGGCATACGCGTTCTCCGCCGGCGGGCCGGTCGTCTGGCCTGACGTCGAGGCGATCCTGCTCGTTCCGATCAGCGCCCATGCCCTGTTCGCCCGCCCCCTGGTCGTCGGCCCCGACTCGCACCTCGCCATCGAGGTGGTTCCCGAAACTCAGGGCGTCGGCGTCCTCTGGTGTGACGGGCGACGCAGTGGCGACCTGCCGGTGGGGGCCCGGATCGAGGTCGTCCGCTCGGACGTGCCGGTCCGGTTGGCCCGGCTGACGAGTGCACCGTTCACCGACCGCCTCGTCGCCAAGTTCGACCTGCCGGTCACCGGTTGGCGCGGCGCGGCCCGCCGTGATGTCGCCGCCGAGTGACAGGCTGACCCCGTGCTCCAGGAGATCCGTCTGCGCGACCTCGGCGTCATCGACGACGCCGTCATTGCGCTGCACCCGGGTCTCACCGTCCTCACCGGCGAGACCGGTGCGGGCAAGACGATGGTCGTCAGCGGGCTCGGGCTGCTTCTCGGGGGGCGTGCAGACGCCAGCCTGGTGCGCGAGGGTGCGGCTCGCACCGTCGTCGAAGGCCTCGTCGACCTGCCGGCCGACCATCCGGCCATGGTCCGGGCGGCCGACGCCGGGGCCGACATCGAGGACGGGCTCGTGCTCCTCCGCACCGTGACCAGCGAGGGGCGGTCCCGCGCCCACATCGGCGGCCGATCCGCCCCGCTGGGCGTCCTCGCCGAGGTGGGCGAGCACCTCGTCGCGGTGCACGGCCAGGCCGACCAGTGGCGGTTGCGGTCCAGCGACGAGCACCGCGACTTGCTTGACGCCTACGGTGGCCCCCCCGTCCAGGCCGTGCTGAGCACCCATCGGCAGTTGTTCGAGGAACGGCAATCCGTGGCTCGGGAGATCGGCGCGCTCGAGGGCCGGCTGCGCGAGCGCGCGCAGGAGCTGGAGTTCCTCACCCTGGGGATCGGCCAGATCGAGGGCGTCGACCCGGCCCCGGGGGAGGAAGACGACCTCCGGGCCGAATCCGAGCGACTCACTCACGGCACCGACCTGCTGGCGGCAGCGGCCGAGGCGGCTGAGCTGCTCGGCGGGGTGGATGACG